>NZ_JAUBPS010000041.1:0-64166 GCF_036700865.1 Microcoleus sp. S13C4 | reverse complement strand
GTTTTTAGCTGGCATTTTTGTAGAGATTGACTAAACTCATTTTTTATTATACCCTATTTAAAGGCACAACAGCTTAGCACTACCGCACCCTAGTTTAGCTGCTTGCTTCTCGGTGATACTTAAATTACCTAGGGTACTTTTTAAGGTCTTGATTCTTCCGGCTTTTGTACCGCTAGCTGAGCAGATAAAAAAAAGCCGATATGTGGTGTCACATGAGTCAAAACTTGGTCTCTCACTGCGAGTTCAATATCTTCTAATGTCTGCAAGGAATCAGGATTATAATCATCATAAAGTATGGCAGAAATAGCATCTAGGTGTGTTTTAATTGTCTGTTGTTGTTCAGGTGTCATGATTATATATGCAGTGGGAAGAGATGATAATTATCGCCATTATACTGATGATGGGTAAAAAAGTCATGGTGGGGTTCACGAGTATTTATACTCATCGCAAAAGTGACACCCTCCCGTGCATTTCCGTCTCATAATCCCGAAAATCTGAGATTTTCCCATCCCAATACCTTTGAATATATTTCCCCGCGATTTCCGCACCATCCATCCCGTGTCTAATCCCTTCGCCGCCCAAAAAATTCACTGTCGAGACAGTATCCCCGATCGCAATTATATTACCCTTGCAATAAATATCCTTCAAACCAGGACTGTACTTCAGTGTCGAACCGTGTTTGTCAATAATTTTATAATTTTTAGATTTCAGATATTCATCAATCAGTAAATCAATATATTTTTTCAGCGGTTACAAGCTAAAAAAATGGATCAGAGAGTGCGATCATATGTGTAAGACATTTGCTGCCGTCAAATATATATTTAAGTTAGTTACTCATTATCAGATATTTGATTTTCCCAAACTTCATAGTTATGGTAAATTCTCATAAATGATTTAGGATTGCTATACCATATCATCCTTGTCGATAAAATATTCCCCGCTGTCGGGTTCAACAGCCATGTACCAGTTGTAGTGGGTTTTAATCAATTCTGGTTTGAGGCGATCGAAAATTGGTTTGCAGCGCTGATAAAATGTTGGCCTGTCAGCGCGCCACTGGGCTTTTTTTTGTTCTGATCACGGATTTTTGGGGAACAATCTTCCCCGTCGCACGGTAAGATTTGGTTTCACGTTAGTCATTGTTTTTTCTCCCTTATCCTCCAATCTTCCTTCAATCATGCTGGTTTTTCAGTGTCATAGATCGATCTGATATAGGATTGTAAGGTGCGCTAGGCGCACCTTACAATCCTAGCTATTTACACGCTAACAGGAGACTGTTTGGGGCTGAATGTTGCCAAAATACGATCGCACATTTGCGACGGATTTAATCCCAAACTGGCAAATGATTGTTCAGGAGTTGCATGATCTACCAATGTATCGGGTACACCCAACCGCATCACTGGAACAACAACATTATTGTCCAACAAAGCTTCGGCTACTGCTGAACCAAAGCCTCCCATCAAACAGCCTTCTTCCATTGTGACAACTTTGCCGATTCGCTGTGCTAAAGGCAAGATTAATTCGGTGTCCAAAGGCTTGACAAAACGCGCATTGATCACAGTTGCTTCAATGCCGTGTTCGCTCAGAATCTCGGCGGTTTGCATCGCCGGATAAACCATTGAACCATAACCCAATATTAGCAAATCGTCGCCGTTGCGGAGAATTTCGGCTTTGCCGATCGGCAATTCTTCCCAACCTTCTTCCATCAAAGGCACGCCGTAACCGTTGCCGCGCGGGTAACGCATGGTGATGGGGCCGCTGGTGTGGTTGATTCCTGTGACTATCATCCGCTGCAATTCTGCCTCATCTTTTGGCGCCATAACTACCATATTTGGCAGGCAACGCAAGAAGGCAATGTCGTACATTCCTTGGTGAGTTGGGCCGTCAGCCCCGACAATGCCGGCGCGATCCAAACAGAAGAAAACTGGCAAATTTTGGATGCAAACATCGTGAATTATTTGGTCGTATCCCCGCTGCACAAAGGTCGAGTAAATTGCCACAACCGGGCGCATTCCTTCGCAGGCTAAACCAGCGGATAAAGTCACGGCGTGCTGTTCGGCAATCCCGACATCAATGTACTGTTTCGGCAGTTTTTCATGAAGTTTATCCAGACCTGTTCCGGTTGCCATTGCAGCGGTAATGCCGACAATTTTGGGATTATCTTCTGCTAGCTTTACCAGGGCGTGAGCAAAGACTTTCGAGTAAGCGGGAGGCTTGGGTTTGGTGGAGGGAATGCCTTTGCCGGTGGCTAAGTTAAAGGGATTTTGGGCGTGATATCCTACTTGGTCTTTTTCGGCGATCGCATATCCTTTGCCCTTCACCGTCACAACGTGAACTAGCACCGGGCCTTGAATAGTATGAGCTTGTTTGAAAGTGGCAATTAACTCTTCCAAATTGTGTCCGTCTACCGGGCCCATGTAAGTAAAGCCTAATTCTTCAATTACGGCTCCAACTTTCGAGACGGCCAAGCGTTTCATCCCTTCTTTGAGGCGTTCCATTTCTGGGGTAAAAGTTTCGCCGACAAAGGGAATGTGTTTGAATTGTTCCTCTAAGTTATCTTTGAGAAACTGCACCGGTGGTGACAATCGCATCTTGTTCAAATAGCGGGTAATTGCGCCGACGTTGGGAGAGATTGACATCTCGTTGTCGTTGAGCACAACTAACAAATTGGTTTTCGGCATATGGCCCGCGTGGTTGATCGCTTCGAGTGCCATGCCGCCAGTCAATGCGCCGTCGCCGATGACTGCTACAGTTTTAAAGTTTTCGCCCTTGAGGTCGCGCGCCATCGCCATTCCTAATGCTGCGGAAATGCTTGTGGAAGCGTGACCTGCACCAAAATGGTCAAATTTGCTCTCGCAGCGCTTGAGATAGCCTGCAACGCCGTCTTTTTGGCGCAGGGTATGGAATTGGTTGTAGCGGCCGGTGATTAATTTGTGAGGATAAGCTTGGTGGCCCACATCCCAGGTAACTTTGTCGCGATCGAGGTCGAGTGTTTGGTAGAGTGCTAAGGTTAGTTCGACTACACCCAATCCTGGGCCGAGGTGACCGCCGCTAGCGGCTACAGTTTCTAAATGCTTTTCTCGAATTTGTCGGGCAATTTGTTCGAGTTGATGAATCGACAGGCCGTGTAATTGGTTTGGGTGAGTCAGTTCGCTGAGATGCATATTTTAAAATCTTGCTCCTGTGAATCAGGACGAATCCTTAACAGATATAGGTTGTGCCTGCGACGTTGGGTACGCGCAAACGTTAGAATAGTTTAACGGTTATTTGAGAAAAACTGTTAGGCGTAAGATTTTTGTTATTTTTGGTCTGGAAATTATAGTTAATAAATTGCACGCAGTCAATATAAAAAAAGCTTATGTTGTTAGTTGCTAATGGCTAGTTGTTAGCTTCTTGGGGATTGTTAAGCATTTAAAGCTAAATAAGCCCACCTAAAAAAATAGAATACTCACATACCCGACTTCTTTAAGAAGCCGGGTATCTAACAGAAGAACGTTTGACGTTTAATTAGAGCGACCTACTTACTTTTTGTCAGGAAAGGACGAGTTCCCTTTTCTATTAATCGGTTTTCCAGTTAAAAGAAAAAAGGCTCTCGCTCCCATCAATTACAACATTTGCTCTCATTGAGCCGATCGAACTTCTGGCAATTTCTGGGCCCCAGTCGTATCAAATACGATCGCGTGTTTGGCCGCCGGCAACAACCGCCGTAAAATTTGCATATATCCCTCTGCATCGCCCCGGCGGTGGAATCGAGCAACCACCAATCGCTGCATATCTGGCAATTGCCGCACGATACACCACGGATGAGTGTTTAATTTGGGCTTTGATGTTGGTATCATAGGGTAATCCTTCCCCACGTTCGTGGGGTGTGGTAGAAAAAGCGATCGCCCTTAAGTTTTCCAGGCTCGGAGGGCGATCGTTTTTAGTGTACATAGATATTGTCCGGTATATATGCACCGAAGTCAAGCAAAAAAATGGGCTACGTGAGACTGCGGATTCGAGAATTAGCTGAGAAGAGAGGTTGGACATTTAAAGAAGTTGCCGATCGATCCGGAGTCAACTACAACACCGTAAAAAGCTACGGAAGGCGGGATGCTTTGAACACAGTCGATCTGTCTGCTGTCTACAAAATAGCCCGCGCCTTAGACGTAACAATAGAAGATTTGGTCGAGATTTTGGAAGATTGAGGGCGCGCTAATGGGATACGTTAGACTGCGGATTCGAGAACTAGCTGAGCAAAAGGGTTGGACGCTAAAGCAAGTTGCCGATCGATCGGGAGTGAATTACAACACTGTTAGAAGCTACGTTCAGCGCGATGCTTTGAACACGGCCGATATTTCTGCTGTCTACAAAATAGCCCGCGCCTTCGATGTGACTATGGAAGATTTAGTTGAGATTTTGGAAGATTGAGGGGCAGACTGAAGATGCGATCTCTTCCCGGTAGAAGATAATCTACTTCTTCCTTCTGCTTCCTCCTTCTTCCTTCGCGTCCTACCCTTCGGGAACGGCTTCGCCGAACGCGTCTTCGCGGTTCAATAATATAGACAGTATTGGTGCTAAACTCGCGTTTGACTTTGCAAAATTTCCTCCAACAACCGCTCTTGACTTTTCGCAGGTTCCTTGCAAGTCAAACACTCGCAAACTAACCCGATAACTCCTTCAGGTAAATCAGCCTCAATCTGAAAAACAGCAGTCGGATAATACTGGGAAATCAACCCAGAAATTTGATCGGGTGACGTGCGAATCAGAGTAGAATGCTGATACCAGTCGATCGCCGAAAGTAGACTCGGACAAGCTTGCGGAGCATCTTGTACAATACTGCTGAAAGCTTGCAAACCTTGTTGGGCGCGATCAAGATATTCCAAATTTTGCCCCAACAGTGCCAGACGAACCAAAGATGCGATCGCAATTCCATTCGCCGCCGGAGTTGCATTGTCTATATAGCTGCGTTCCCGCACCAACAAATCTCCGCTAGCATCCTTAGCAGTATTGTAATACCCTCCCAATTCCACGCTCCACAAAAACTTATCAAACTCTTCTTGCACCTGCACAGCTTTCTCCAACCAAAACTGAGAATTCGGCAACTGTTTTGCCTCTTCCCCGTTCCCTAAAGTCAAACTCGCTTGGTGCAAATCCAACAAAGCTTTCACAAACAAAGCATAATCTTCCGACTGCGCGGTTACAGCAGATTGCCCGTCATAATTCAACCGCTGAAACCGCCCGTCCGTCCACTGATTTTCTAAAATAAAATTAGCAGTTGTCACAGCTAATTCCAGATATTCCAAATTTCCAAAAACAGCCGCAGCGCGGGCTAAACCCGAAATCATTAAGCTATTCCAAGCAGCAATCATTTTCGTGTCAGTAACTGCGGGAATTCTTCCGGGCCAACTGTCGTTTTTAGCTTCTTGATTGTTGCGGGCTGGCGGAAAGGTTTTTACACTATCGGTATTGCCACCGTAGCGAACTTGAAAGAGTTTAGCCAAAGCCGTTTCTACGGTGTTGCTCAGTTTTCCCGGATGGCGGCGCTGCAATACATTCTTGCCTTCAAAATTACCGCTACGGCTAACAGTAAACTGTGCTTTTATTTCCGCCAATTCCTCAGCAGTTAATAGTGCTTCGAGTTCGGCATAAGTCCAGACATAAAATGCTCCTTCTTCCGGTTCAACTTCCTCTGAAGTGTTAAAACTGTCAGCATCCTGTGCAGCATAAAAATAGCCTGTCGGCGCAGTCATTTCTCGCTTTAACCATTCTACTGTCCCTGCGATCGCAGTTTCAAAAGCGGGTTCTTGTATTCCCGCACTCCACAAATTTGCTAAATACTCAACAATTTGACCGTTGTCGTAAAGCATTTTTTCAAAGTGTGGCACAGTCCAAGTCCCATCAACCGTGTAGCGGTGAAATCCGCCTGCTACGTGGTCGTAAATGCCGCCCAATGCTAAGTCTAATCCGCGCTGATTGCATACTTGTTTGCTGTCGTATTTTGATTCAAAATTAAATCGGGTTCCCCGCAGTGCTAGCTCAGCATAAGGTATCATTGGAAAACTGGGGCCTGGGTTGTGGCCGGCAACAATTCCGGTGTTGAGTTCTAAGCCCTTTTGAAAGATTTCGCGATTTAATTCGGCGGTTACTCCTGACAGCGCTGCCGTCTGTTGGAGGTTGCCTAAAATCTCTGCTTTGAAGGCTTCTACTTTGCCTTTTTCTGTGTCGTAAAAGCGGCGAATTGCTTGCAAAACTTCTAAAAATCCCGGTCGTCCGTAGCGCGGTTCTACAGGGAAATAAGTGCCTCCGTAGAAGGGAACTCGCTCGTCTGGAGTGAGAAAAACGTTGAGGGGCCAACCGCCTTGACCGGTCATCATTTGCAAGGTTTGCATATAAATGCTGTCAATATCCGGGCGTTCTTCGCGATCGACTTTTATCGGTATAAACTGCGAATTCATGTATTGGGCGATCGCGCGATCGGAAAATGCTTCTCCTTCCATCACCGTACACCAGTGGCAGCTAGAGTAGCCAATTGAGAGGAAAATCGGTTTGTTTTCGCTCCGGGCCGCTTCTAAGGCTTCGTCGCACCAAGGCCACCAGTCGATCGGATTTTCGGCGTGTTTCCGGAGGTAAAGGCTTTGGGATTGAGCAAGACGGTTGACCATAATCAAATCCACTTTAACTCGTGCTGAGTAAGCTTGTCAGTTCTCTAGCAGTTTAGCGCGAGATGTTTTAGTTGAGTTGTTGCAGATCATTATGTTTTAATATTAATACCAATTTAAGGTGAAGTTGCACATATCTCGATCCCCCTAAATCCCCCTTAAGAAGGGGGACTTTGAGAAGAATCTTGTCCCCCCCTTATTAAGGGGGGTTAGGGGGGATCAGATTCTATGCAGCCTCATAAAAAATTGGTATAACGCTGAGTATCTCGATCTAATATGAGCTTATCATCTCGGAGAACCTTCAATCAACAGCTCGGACAATTTTTGGTGAGTGCTGCTGTTCCTCCTGCTGTTATCAAACTGAGCCAAACTGCATCGTCGGATCAAGCTTTATTAGAAACTAATCTTAACAATTTTCTGGCTAAAGCAGACCCAGAAATAGAATTATTAGTCCCGACCTTTTTAGGTAACGACAAGCGTCGGTTCTACGGCAGAGGTGTCCCCAAAAGCTTGAAGTTAATCGACAAATTTGAGCTAGGAAGCGGACGGACTTTTCTGGGAAGGCGATCGCAAATTTGGAGTGGCGCGGGTTGGACTGGACAGCCCACAATTACCAGAGACCGGGGGAAAACTTATTTAATTATAGGTTCTTTCGACCACAATTTGCGAAAAATAGATATTGCTACAAATAAAGAAGTGTGGCGCTATAAATTTGATGATATAATCAAAGGCTCATCAACAATTTATATCGATGAAAAAGCCAGCGCCGAAAATAGAATTGTGATTTTGCAGGGAAGCCGCAGCGGCGGTGGTGGCAAAAATGTTGTGCCGAGTTTTAGGGCAATATCTTTTAGAACTGGCAAGGAACTTTGGAAATTGGACATCAGGAGAACGCCCAGCTACAGCCGGGATAATGACAGCAGCGCTTTGGACATCGGCGGTGGCGTTTTGTTCAATGCGGGGGAAAATGCGATCGGCTATTTTATCGATAGTTCGGCCAGCCAAGCAAAAATCAAACAAGGCATCAAGCAGCCAAATATCTTGTCGGAAGTACAGCTTTATGCAGCCGGAGATATCAGCAAACACGGCGGAAACTTGGTAGCGGAGTCATCGCCATCACGGCTCAAAGATAGAATATTTCTAGCTGCTGGTTCCGGTCATATTTACGGTATTAGCATTGAAACCAAAAAGATAGTTTGGGATTTTTATACGGGTTCAGATTTGGATGGAACTGCTGTAATTTCTCAATCAGGTAAACTGTTTTGTGCCATTGAAAAACAATACATTCAGGGCAACGGCGGAGTGCTGAAGCTGAATCCAAACAAAGAACCGAATGCCAGCGTCGAATGGTTTTTACCTACCGGAAATCGCCGACTTTCTAGCTGGGAAGGGGGGATAATTGGCTCGGTGGCGTTGAATGACGAGTACAATTCAGGGGAGTTTCCGGCGCTGTTTGCCACAAATGCGATCGACGGCAACTTATACATCGGTTCCCAAGATATGATTACAGGCAAAAAAACGGCTGTACCTTGGCGAAACCAGTCTTACGATACTCCGGTAATAGTTTTTCAAAAAGAAATAGGTTCTTCTATTTCAACTCCCATTTTTACCGATGGCAATAAACTGATCAGTGCCGGTTACAACGGCGTTTATTTGTTCGAGTTGAATTGGGAACGAGCGAAGTCAGGCGAGAAAAATGCTTTGAGAAATGCTAAAGGCGAGTTTTACCGTTTGAAAGTAAAAGAATCCGGGAGATTTAAGCCGGGCTTATCCTTTGAGGCGACGCCTGTAGTTTGGGACGGAATTGTGAGGATTTGCGCGAGGGATGGCTGGATGTATACGTTGGGTTAGTTATTGGTATTTTTTCCTCTATCGGGAACAGGCTTTCTTGCCTATTCCACAATAAGTAAACTCTTTAGTCGAACAGGCCCGAAAGCCTGTTCGACTAAAGGGTGTGGAAATCTCCCACCTATTCCTACCTGTGGTTTAACTGCGGTTATATGTATGAGAGAAATAATTTCGGAAATTATCGGAAACTCGTTATGACAACTCATGAAACTCAAATAAGTCAAGTTTACGGTTCAGAGGATGCTCAAGGTATTTTACAGCTTGCGATCGCGCGATCGCAAAATGCTTCCCCTTCCATCACCCTACACCAGTGGCCGCTAGAGTAGCCAATTGACAGGAAAATCGGTTTATTTTCCCTCCGGGCCCTTTCTCAGCCTTCGTCGCACCAGGGCCACCAGTCGATCAAATTTTCGGCCTGTTTTCGCAGATAAAGGCTTTGGGATTGAGTAAGACGGTTGACCATAGTCAAATCCCCTTGAACTTTTGCTGGGTAAGCTTGTCAGTTCTATAGCAGTTTAGCGCTAGATGTTTTAGCTGAGTTGTTGCTGATAATCCTGTTTTCATACGATCACTGATCATTTATATGTCAAATGAGTCGATCATCTCGGAGAACCTTCAATCAACGGCTGGGAAAATTTTTGCTGACTGCGGCGGTTCCTCCTGCTGTCCTCAAACAGTGCCACACTCAATCTGGGAAGTGACGGAGTGAGAAACCCCCTGAAACCTTGATATTTAGAGGGTTTAGGATATTGAACCTCCCTCAAGAGAGTAGTAATTATCACAAGTTTATTGACCATTGGGAGGGTAGCGAACACGAACAATCCTGATTCGACCCTGCAGAAAGTCTAAAAATTAGCGATCGCACGCACACATTTTTTTGATGACAAGCTACTCAAACCCTTACTGCGTCAAGTATTTCTACTTGCTGCTCACGCCTTTAAATCTTAGAATCGAGCTTTTTCAGAAAAAAATAATATTAACAAATTTTTAGGGAAAGCAGACCCAGAAATAGAATTATTAATCCCAACATTTTTAGATAACGACCACCGCGCCTTCTACGGTAGACGCAAGCCTGTTTCATTCTCTTGTAGGGGCTGCCTCCCGTGGCTGCCCCAATCCCACCAAATGCCTAAGAAATTCTGGATGGGTCGGGTCGGCATTCTTGGCACGACCCGTACAAAAAGCTGGTTTTCCTGAGAATGAAACAGCCCTGACGGTAGAGGTGTTCCGCAAACTATGTCCTAGAAAGTCGAGTCGTCCCTTTACTCGGCCAAAGTTCCGGCGTCACAGATAATAACCAGCACCGAAACCATTGGTCTTTAAACTGAGATGTTGCACCATGATCAATAAGCCTGTTGTGGGCGGCCTCTGGGGCCCAACCCCTACTCCCCACAAGAAAACTCATTCTTTGTGGAACGGGCCCCAGAGCCGGTTCTTGGTAATGGTGCAACATATAAGTCTAAATGGCGCTTGTTGCTGAATCCGAAAGGGAGAATCGACGCACCGAATATGAACCCAGATTTTGTCCTGAGTTATAGCCCACATTCTGCCGCTTCAACTGTCACCATCGGTTTTTACCTATTTTTACCCAGCCATCCAGCTCTCACTTAAACTTTTCTACCGTACATTAACGGATAAAAAACTTTTTAAGGGCATAATTTAGAGCTTTAAAACAGTTTTATCAGTAATTATGCTGTGTAAAAACCCAGGTTAGGAAGGTGGGTTAGAGCTTTTTGAAATAAAGAAAAGTTAGGACTAAAATCCGGGTGGCAGCACCCTATTTTTTTATGCACGCCATAGGAAATAGCTAGCTAGAAGTCATCTATTTAGGCATTTTGCCTAAATCCCATCAGCGTATTCTGAATCTTCATCGAATCTTTATCAAAACTACTTGCATTAACTTGTGGTTCCGTTTACATTGAATATGTGAAGGAAAAAAACCTGCTTCCAGCAAACATAAAAATAAAGGTGTTAACAATGAAATTGCAATTAAACTTAGTCAAATCTCTTTTAGCTGTTGCCAGTGTCGCCACTCTTAGTGCAGTATCCGCAGCACCTGCCTCTGCCTTCAGCTTTGGTAATATCGCTGGTGGCGATACCGTTGGAGATGCTTATGTTAATGACTTTAGCTTTGATGTCACAGATGGTGGCTCAGATAACGTTTTCTTCAAAATTGCCAATAATAACACATCCGTCCCCGGTATCTTTATTGGTTCAGTTTACTTTGACACAGGTTATAACACCAATTTATTGAGCGCCTTTGGCATTAATACTGGTAATACCGGCACGGTTGATTTTAAAGATAATGGTACTGCTAATATGCCACAAAGTTCAAACCTTACTACTCCTTGGTCTACGGATTTTTCAGCTACGAAAAATGGTGCTGGGTCGAACGGTGTCCAAACTGGTGAGGCTTTGGGATTGAGTTTTGGTGGAAATTATACTAACGTAGTTTCCGCGTTGAATGCTGGTACTTTGAGACTAGGGTTGCACGTCCAGGGTATTAATGGCGGTAGCGATACTTTTGTCAGCAGTATCAGCACTAGCAACACTGAAGCTACTCCTGAACCTTTAACAATGCTTGCTGCTGGAGCCGCTGTTGGTTTTGGTACTATGTTCAAAAAGCAACGCGCTCAGGCTCACAAAGCTCAATAGGCTATCATTTGAACTCGTTTTCGATTCTGGCTTGATGCCAAACTGATTATTTTATGTTCGAGCTAAAAACCTGGTTTCTTGGTGAAACCAGGTTTCTTAGTATCTGATAGCGCGCCACCGTGAAAACCCCGGACTTTGAAGCCGAACTCACAGCATCTCATATTTGTAAAAACACTTCTTCTGGCTCCTTCTTTCTTCCTCTTTCCTCCTGGCTCCTCCCTCCAATTTCTATGTTGACTGCTTTGAGATGCTTCCCGTAAAATCGCCCCTAGACAGCGCATTTAAGAACTCCCGTAAGGCTGTTTCTGAAGCATTTCCGATATATAGCAATCCTTGCAGGAGTCGTAAATTTTTTACCCCACCCAAACCCTCCCCGAACCCGCTGGGAGTCCGTAAGAAATTCCCAAATGATGCGAGGATTGCTATAAAGACCGCTCGATTCTTGAAAAGCAGATAATCACCATTGAGCATGGCTCGAACTCCAACTCGCTCAGCCGTATTTACTCAAACCTCAGTGTCACACCGTGCGCGGTGCCAATTTTGTCTACTTTCAAGAAACCCAAGCCTCATTAAGGCTACTTATTTTTAATTTTTGTTGATTCACTCTCTTTTTCGTATTTGCTTACAGGGGTCAAGTAAGCAAGTGCTAGGCATCCAACCAATCATTTCGAGTAGCCGTCTTTCCACTAGGTATCCTAATGCTGAGCTATGCGTTGCCTGTGAGTCTCACCATTCGTCAAATTCCAAAGCGTCTACTAACCTCATCTCAAAGATTTACTGCCCTTAAAATCCTCCGACTCCTTTCCGTAGGAGGGGTTCAAGCTACTGAGTTGTCCACATCCCCTACTATTTTGATGATATGATCTAACAATAGTCTGGACTGTTTTTAGTTCGTAGTCTGAAACCCGCGATTTTCCGTTAGTACTTCGATTGCCGCAGATCCGGGAAACCCTTATTCTACGGTTGGCAATCAAAAACAGTCCGAAGTATGGCTCTCATCAATCAACTAATAACTAATATCTAAAATGTTCAAGAGAAAACTTTTTGGGCTCATCATTATCGCCACAGCTTTAGTAACTCTGAATATGACACTCCTGTGGAAACTGGGGGATATTGCTCATTTTTGGATGAGTATAGTTTTTTGGTCCGCTGTGGGTTCCCTGCTTTGGGACAAACAGGATATTCTCAAAGAGAGTGAGATAAAAAGTGACCTATTGTCTAGAGTAGCAGGGACGCTATTAATAGTTTTTATTTTATTTAAAAGTGCTGGGGTTTCCACTAAATACGATCCTTTTTTAAGACTTGCACCTTTTTTGTCGGGTTTAGGTTTGAGCCTACTTGCGGTAGGTTTTCAGCACTTAAAACTCTATTGGCGTGAATTGGTAATATTATTTTTTCATGGAACCCCCAGTGTCCTTACGTTACCTTTAATGGATTTTATTACCTCGCTTACGGCTAAATTTGCTTATTATTCTTTGTGGTATATCGGTTTTAATGTAACACGAGACGGTAATTATGTTGCTTTACCGACAGGAAGGGTGGTGGTAAATGGGGGTTGTTCGGGTATAGAGGCAATGAATTACTTATTAGGTTTAGCTGTAGTTTGTTTGTTGATGTTTCCTACTAAACAAAATAAGGCTTTGGTAATAGGTGTCGCTGTTATGTGTGGTTTTATTATTAATGCTTTTCGGGTGGCGGGAATGGCTTTGTTAGTTGCATCTCATCGCCTAGATTTGTTTAAATATTGGCATGAGGGTGAAGGTTCTTTAGTCGTGGGAATGATTGCGGTGATTTTGTTTGGGATATTTTATCAATTTATGTTGAAACGAGATAGCAAACTTAGTCAAAGTTCGGGAAATTAATTAGTTGCAATTTGAGGTAATAAGCTGTTTAGCATTTAAACTGGGTGTTGCAGAGGCTGAAACCCTTTACTGGCTTAGATAGTATCGAAAATTTAAATGGTGAACAGCTTATATCGGTTTTTCGATTTCCATTACCCTAGTGAGGAGTCTCGCTCACTCAAATGTCCGGGTGTTGAAATCCGCCAATGTCACTACCTGCTGTTTAAGTGCGCCTATATCTATCATAGAAAGGATGTCAGGAATTATAGGAAACTTGCTATGGGGACAAATGAAAGTCAAATAAATCACATTTACGATTCAGAGGATGCTCAGGGTATTTTACAGCTTGCGATCGCACGCCGACAGGATGAAGGGGAATTATCCAGAGTGCAGCTTTTCGAGATTGCAGCGGAATTGGGCATTTCCGAACAGGATATTGTGGCGGCGGAACAGCAATGGTTAGCAACTAGAGGAGAATTTCAAGAAAAACAGGTTTTTAACTCTTACCGTCGCGCTAAATTGCAGAAAAATGTAACAAAGTACGGCATAATAAATAGTTTCTTAGTTTTGTTTAATCTAGCAGCAGCCCACGAGCTTTCTTGGTCGCTGTTCATTTTACTAACGTGGGGATTGGGGTTGTCGCTGAATGCTTGGAATGTGTATCAAACTGAAGGGGAAGATTACGAAAAAGCGTTTGGGCGGTGGCGGTTGAAGAAACAAGTCGGAGAGTCTATTGGTACTGCGACGAATAAGTTTATGAAGTGGTTGCAGTCGTGATTTGCTATGGTAAAAAACGCGATCGCCCTTTATTATACGTCATACTCAACAGCGATCGCCCTTTTCCTTCCCAAGGCGCGATCGCACTTTAAATCCCTCACTTCTTTTATAAATCGGGGTTCGGCGCGTTATAGTTACGGTTAATCGAGCTTAGCAGCATCATCAACCACAGGATGAATTAATACCGATCGAAAACCTTGCCGAATTTCCGGAGTCAAATACCTGCGCTGTAAAACCTGCCATTTTTGCCAAGCTGCATAGCGATTTTCGGCCAACAAACCAGCCAATTTCGGCAACTCTTTTTTCAGATCGCGATCGACAAAATCAGTCAGAAACTCCCCTAAAACTTCACAGTCTTGAATATCGCCCAAACATTCCTGAACAGCCTTCACATCTTCGACATAAACTTCGTAAGTCTCGCTGTAAAAATCGCCAAACAGATTCATCAAATAGCGAACTCGCTTCGCTTGCTTCCGCAAATCGTGCAGAATACTTCCCTCTGCTGCTAACTTCTCTTCGACAGCCTCAGCATTCAAATCATCAGCAACTTTAACTTTGCCATCCTCATATTCCGTGCCCAACAGCCAAGCCGGATGGAGGAAAAACTCACTGACTTGAGGTAACAGTAAATCCGGCAAAACCTCAGCAATTGGCAAATGTTCGATCGCCCGATACTGCGGTTTTTCTAACCAATCCTCGATCGACTCCTTCAGCGATTCGTAGGTTTTGTGCTCTAAAATCGCCCTCACCCCTTTCAAAGCCCGGTGGCGCTGTTTGAGCAAATTCAACAAAGCCTTATCCAAAACTTCCTGTTCGTCAGTCGGCAAATTTGGGTAATAGCGGTTTTGGAGACTTTCGAGCATCACATCCAAATCCCTGAGCGTTCCCAGAATCCGCCCCACCTTACCAATTTTGCTTTCCGAAGCCTCTTTTGGCAAGTCTAAAACCGGAGCAAAACCAGTCACAGCCGATCGCAAACGTCTCAATCCCACGCGCATTTGATGAAGTTCTTCCGCGTCTTTGTCCTTGATAACTTCAGCCTCGTGCGCTACACTTTTACGGAAATATTTCTCAATCGCCCCAGATGCAGCGTCTCCGAGAGTTTTAACTTGAGTTTTAACTTTTGTTGATGTTTTTATGTTCATAACAGTTGTAGGTTCCAGAACCCCGATCAACTTTAATTTGGATTTCAAAGCTTTACTAATAAGGGGTTATATCCTAGCACATACTTTTATTTATGAACCCCAGCCAGAATAAATCTTCATATAAGGTGCTTGACAATTTATACAAAATCAGCATTTAACAAGCTAAAATCTTCAATCCTCAATCCTCAATCCTCAATCCTCAATCCTCAATCCTCAATCCTCAATCTAAAATAAAATTACCCTCCCTCACCCTTGAGCTCATAAAAATCAGATTTCTGGCGCGCTTTCCCCAACTGGTTAAGATCGCTGCAAACCGATATTTATTCGCCAAAGGGTGAGAGAGGGTGCGTGAGGGAGGACAAGTTTTAAATTAAATCAAGCCCGCCCAGCTTGCCTGACTTCAATGAAGCAGTTTAGCCTTTCCAGTCTTTCTCAGATTGTTGGAGCACGTAGGTTGCTACATCCTCAATTTGTTCGGGCTTCAAGCGGCCGGCGAAAGCAGGCATAGCATTTTTGCCCTTAGTTACCTGAGTGGTAATAGCTTCGAGAGAATTCATGCCGTACTTCTCAAGAGCACTCTTTTTCAAGGTTTTCATGGCCATAACCACGTTGCCGCCACCGATGTGACAAGCAGCACAATTGGCGCTAAAGATTTTAGCTCCGTTAGCGGCATCTCCTGCCAAAGCAGGGCGGCCAAAGCCGACGGTAAAAATTGCGAACGCTAATAGGGCGATCGATAAGAGTCTTTTCAACGCAGTTCTCCTCTAATGGACACGCAAAGGGTGATTCTTTAGATATTTTACCTGTTAAAACAGGCGCGATCGCACACTCGTATCGCCTTCTTCCGAGTAATTTACCACTTTTTGGTAGTGGCAATTCAACTCTCAAAATTCTCCACGCCCCAGCCCGGAGCTTTCTGAGCCGCTCGGATCACAAAAGCCGCTAAATTTTCAATCTCAGCCTGTGGCATCCAGCTTTCCGGCACTTGGCGGCACCAAAAAGTCTCCTCAGTACCGTCATAAGTCATCGGTTCTCTCAGATACGCCACCAAACTATTGATGTTGTTGCGGGGAGGCGTTGCCCCTTTAAGGTCAGCCAAAGACAGAGATATCGTCGGATCGGGCAAATTAGCTCCTCCGACGTGACAATTGAGGCAACTTTGCTCGAACAATACCTTGCCTGCAGACAAATCCTGAGCCGAAAACAAGCGAGTATGTCCCTCAGAGTCCAACTCCAGAGCCACAGGTTCGCTGGCTTGTAAATACCTATTCACGTAAGAATCGGCAGCAGCCAAAACAGGTTGAGGAGCCAACAGCACGAGTGGCAAAATAATTAACATCCCCAACAGAAAGCAGACAAAAGCACCACGACGCAGCATGAGGGACTCCAACCTTTTGCGATAATCAATGAGCAGGAGGTAAATTTTAGATTTCAGATTTTAGAGCGAAAAACGACCAGCCAGCAATTCTTGCCGAACTTCAGCCCTCTCCCAATCCAAAATCCAAAATCTAAAATCTAAAATCTAAAATCGATTAGCGAGCGCCTTTGCCACCAGCCCACTGCTTAGAGACAATTTTTGGCTGCAACAGAATGTGACCGGCAATCGCGTACAAATCGTCATCCGAGAGATTTCTCATCTCAGCGAAAATATCCGCACTCTTCATGCTCGGATGCAGTTCCGAAATTTCCTCAAACCCGTCATAAGTGGTGGGATTTTTCATAAAGTCCACCAGCGACTCAATATTATTCCGGGGCGGGCTCGCCAAAGCCAGAGTTTCCGGGCTCAAATTCACGTTCGGGTCAGTTTTCGTCATGCCCGCAGCGTGACATTGAGCGCAAGCCGAATTGAACAGGCGTTTGCCTTGCTGAACTTGTTTGAGGCTCAGCACTACCGGAGCACCCTTGTCATTCAAAGTCACAGTGCGAAGTTCAGGACTCAGTTCGACAGCCATCGCACTGCTGACAAATAACTGAAAGCTCAAGAATACAGCGGTCAGAGCAATGAAATATCTTTTAAGCATGGTTCTCCTTAAAAAAATCCGGCAAATTATTGAACGCTAAGAGATCGTACCTGGCAAACAGATGTGTGTTCAAAATTCCCTGATTCTGCAACAACTGGCGAAAGTTTGTGCAGCTATACCTTTAAAGGTAGAGGAATTTGGCGAGCTAATCTGCAAGAAGTTTTGAGTCGCGCCTTTTTTCGAGAGTGGACATAATTGCCTTAACATCCTCCAAAGCCAAACGGGTTTGAGGGTGCTTGTAGGCAATTTCCAACTCATCGCACAAGCGGATCACGTCTTCAACAGGGACGTTAAAGTCCTCTGCTATTTCTGCGATGGACAGGTCTGCAAAACCCATAAATTTTTAGGTCGCTGACAGGTCAAAATTGAGTTGACGGCTATTAACTGAAAGCCGGACAATTTTAGAAAGCGCTGTTAGCTTGTTCTGTTAGTTTGTTCTGAGATTTTGTTTGATCTATCGCAAGCTAACTAACCGCTAACTGCTACTAGGCATTTTTGCCCAGCCAAACTCCAGGGCCAATCAACTTCCGATCAATATCATCCCACTGCTGCGTCGTTTTTACTATTTTTGGTAGAACCCGGGCTTTTCGCAATTCCTCAGAAATTTCCCTCTGTACCCCGGACTCACCAACAGACAATCATCCGGCGCTGCAGCTTAGGGAGAAAGTTTGAAAGCGTGAGTCTGCGGGGGCAAAGCGTGGTTATCGCTGGCTTCGAGGGCGGGGAATTCCGAGTCGGCCAAGAAAGGCTGGGGCTGGTGGAGGCTGATGAGCTGAGCGAGAGTTTTCTTTAATTGAGTCCGGGGTACGATCAAGTCTACAAAACCGTGGGCGAAGGAGTATTCGGAAGTTTGATAATTTTCCGGCAGCTTTTCCCGCAGAGTTTGCTCGATTACCCGGCCGCCCGTAAAGGCCACAGTAGCTTTTGGCTCTGCAATTATAATGTCTCCCAGCATGGCAAAACTGGCGGTGACGCCGCCGGTGGTCGGGTGGGTCAAAATCGGGATGTAAAGCAGCCTCGCTTCCCGGTGGCGTTCCAGAGCCCCGGAAATTTTAGCCATTTGCATCAAGCTGAGCATTCCTTCTTGCATTCTCGCACCACCGGAAGCGCAGACAATAATCACGGACAACCGTTCCCGCGTGGCCTGTTCGATGAGGCGAGTCAGCTTTTCTCCGACTACTGATCCCATGCTGCCGCCGATGAACTGAAACTCCATGACTCCGAGGGCGACGGGCAAATTTTCGAGTTTGCCGATGCCTGTTTCTACGGCGTCTAGGTGGCCTGTTTTTTCTTGAAATTCTCGAAGTCGATCGCTATATTTTTTTCGATCGCGAAATTTCAGGGGATCGGTGGCGTGCAGTCCTTCGTTAATGGGTACCCAGGTATTGGGATCGATCAACTGCTCGATGCGATCGTCACTGTAAACTCTGATATGATGCCCGCATTCCAAGCAAACCATTTGATTTGCTCGCAGGTCTTTGGTATAACTTAGGGCACCGCAAGCTTCGCATTTATTCCAAAGTCCGTCCGCAATTTCTCGTTCCGGCCGTTCTTGGGAGTTCGGTACTGATTTTCGTCGATTTGCAAACCAATCAAATAGAGACATTAAAACTTGCTAATTGTTAACTGTTAACTGTTGACTGTTGACTGTTGACTGTTGGCTGTTGTTATTTGTGAGTTGTTAGCTGCTACCAATAACTAATAACTAATAACTAATAACCCATAACCCATAACAACTGACAATAAACAACAGACTTGACTACTGACTATTGTCCTCTTCAATGGGACTGATGAGGAGCGATGCAGTTCGCTGGTGTTCTGGAAGAACTTGCAGGGCTGTAGCACTTCCAGCCCCCAAATAAGATGCTATTCCCAAGTCTACAATGCGGGCCGGGATTTGATGAGCAGCCAGGAGCTGCTGCATTAATTCCGCTTCCCAACGAAAGCTAGTAGTTGTAAGTGTAATCCAAGACACGGAACAATTTTACCAATTTTTGAGACAATATTATGTTCGATCGCGCCTGACTACGGGCACATCAGAAACTAAAATTCGGGAAAAACAACTGCAAGTAACTAGATAAGATGGCTTCGCCCCACAGAGCAGTAATTGCTGCACCGAGAGCCAGAAACGGGCCGAAAGGCATGGGTTGACGCCGATCGAGCAAGCCGAGGGCGATCGCCCCGCCACCGGCAAAAGCCCCGGCTAAACAGGCGATGAATCCCGCTAGCAGCAAGTATTTCCACCCCAGCCAAGCTCCCATCAAGGCGGCTAATTTGGTATCTCCGGCGCCCATAGCATTCTGCCCCAGTCCGATCGTCCCGGCGAGTCCGATCGCGTCAAACAGCCACAACCCGACAACTGCTCCCGCGATCCCATCGAGTACCAGATAGTGTATCGAGTCGATCGGACTAAAAGTCGGCCACCAACCTTTCGCCACCTGGAAAACCAATCCGACCACCAAACCCGATCGAGTTAAAGAATTAGGCAAAGTCATTGTATCGCAATCAATCAAAGACAAAGCCAACAGCCAGCTAAACAAAGCCCAAAAACCAAGAGTTTGCACTGTTACGCCAAAACGCCAGAAGATTAACAAAAACAGCAAACCCGTAGCTGCTTCCACCAGCGGATAGCGGGCCGAAATCCGACTGCGGCAGTGATTGCAGCGTCCCCGCAGCCATAGCCAACCGAACACGGGTATATTTTCGTAATTTCTAAGTTGATTTAAACATTTGGGACAGCGAGAAGGAGGGTGGATCACCGACAAACCCGCAGGCAACCGATAGACTACCACATTTAGAAAACTGCCAATAGCCGATCCGAGAATAAAGATGATCGCCGTGACAAGGCAATTAAAGATTATTTCCATTAAGTTGTCTGTTGACGATTCATTGTTGACTGTGGTTATGTGTCACTTGTTAGTTTTTAGATCGTGTCCGGTCAGTTACCCCTCATAAAAGGTGTTAATAGTCAAGAATGCAAGTTTTCATAAAATCCTGAAAACTTAGGTATGCACTAGAAACCTATTTTATTGCGATCGTAGGAGCGGACATAATATTAGTTACCAATGATTAATGACCAATTACCAATTAATACATTTGAGATTCTATTTCGTCAAAAGTAACAAAACGCTCACCTGGCAACAAAATCGGCTGCGAAGCAAAAATTAGCTGGCCTCGATCGCTTCCTTGACTGACAACTACACCGGCCGGACGCTGCATCTGCTCGGAATGCACTTTTAGATACATACCATAGGCCGATCGGGCAGCTCGGATCAAATCGGGAGCTAGCAAGCTGTGACTTTTGGAAGTTTCTATCGGGGGTTCAGGGTTTGGCTGGTATGGGGTCACTGGAAACTTATCATAATGGTATAGGTCGAGCTATTGGTATTGCCTCTCGATCGATAGAACTTACCCTATTTTTTAAGAATAAACTTAGGTGGAAATTATTAATAGATTAACCTACAATCCTCCCTTGGCTGGGATCGAACTGCGGCTGCGATCGCTCCTTTCGGCTGAGCTGTACGCCGCTGCGTGGGTAGATCCCTCCCCCGCAACGCTAATGGGAGTTTTCGATCACCTGCGAACTCTGCGCTACATCCTGCACGACTACGTGCCCCGGCCCGTGTCCGAATCTCCGCCAAACCCAGGGGAGGTGCGCTACCAGTGGCAAACAGGCACCTTGCTGTTCACGGATTTGGCAGGGTTTACCTCGCTGTTGGAAGCGAATGCAACCCAGGGGCGCAAGGGAGCTGAAAGCCTTCTGGGCGTGATTAACGACTATTTTGCCTCGATGATTGAAATTGTCAGCAAATCGGGCGGGGATTTGCTGGAGTTTACCGGAGATGCGATGCTGGTGCAGTTTCTGTCAGGGGTTTACAAAGAGGATACAGCGAGGGCGGTGCGGGCGGGTTTGCGGATGCAGCGGGCGATGGCTGAATTTGCCAATATTGAAACGGCCCGGGGTATTTTGTCTTTGAGGATGCGGGTGGGCATCCACTGCGGGCGCTATATTAGTGCTGACATCGGTACGCCACTGCGAATGGCTCACGTACTGCTGGGGCATTCAGTCCAGCAAGCCAAGCAAGCTGAGGGTTCTGGGACTGTGGGCCGAGTGTGTTTGACTGAAGCTGCTAGAGAGTCTTTGGGAGAGCAATTTCGTTTTGAACCCGGGACACCGGGTTATTTTTTGGTGGCGGACGATTTAACGGACGATCGACTCGGAGAGTATGATATCACTTTGACTGGGCGGCGGATGCCGAGTTCGGTATTGCTCGATCGCAGCGTTTCGGGCTTGGTAAGCGAAATCGGGGAATCTGTGAAGCGGCTTGAACCCCTTGCTAGTTATATTCCCAAAGCTATCCTGAGACTGCTGGTTGAAAATGCTGATCAGCGAAAAATTCCGCCGGATTTTCCTGAACCGACGGTGATGTTTGTCAACTTGATTGGTTTACCGGAGTCTGTGGACAAAGCTTCGCTGGAGGAAGAAGTCAATTTGGTAGCGGGTTTTTCTCGGGTGTTTGCGTCGATCGATGCTGTAGTCTCAGCTAAAGGTGGCGTGTTGCAAAAAGTAACGGCGCACTTGGACGGTTCGGATATGCTGATTTATTTTGGCGTGCCCGACGCTCACACGGATGACGCCAGCCGCGCGGCTAGTGCGGCAATTGCGATCCGAGATATCATTGCACGTTTGCCTCTGGTAATTATCGCGGGTGAAGAAGTAAAAGTAAGGTGTCAAATTGGGCTTTCCCGTGGGCCAGTGTTTGCTGCTGAGGTTGGGGAACCGCGAGGGCGCAGGGAGTTTAATATCCTCGGCGATACGGTGAATACGGCGGCTCGGTTGATGAGCAAGGCGGGGGAAAACCAAATTTTGATTGGTGAAAGGGTGTTTGAGTCGATCGGGCCGCTCTTCATTTGCGAGGCTTTGGGATCTGTTGCTCTGAAGGGGAAATCTGCTCGAACTCCGATTTTTGCTTTGCAAGGTGCAAAAGGGGAGAAGGGAAAAGGGGGCGTTTAAATAACTTTGCTGGGCAATAAGGGCATACTACTGGTCAATTGAGAGCATGACCAACCATTACCGCATCATTATTATGCGCGATCGTACCCCAAAATCTTAAAATACGGTAAATCGATAAAATTAGCGTATATTGCCTGTAATAGGACAATTTCCAATAATATCTATAAAAATAAATTTACCCGCCCTCTGCTTAACTATTAACTCCGGTAAATTTATCGATATACAGTGGTATACTGCCAGTAAAGTTACTCTCAATCCCTTTCTTGTTGGCATTTATGTTGATTAAGCTCGCAGAAACCCACCTCTTAGGCATTTTGAGCTACTGCCGCCAAATTTTCCTTTTTCGGAGAGTTCGCAGTCTTTCCCTGCTATTTGCAACCGGACTCGGCTTGAGTTTGGTAGTGGCAGCTTGTTCTCCTACCGCTACCACACAGAACACAGCCACTGCGAGCACTTCCGCACCTACCAAAAGCGTTACAGTTAGCATCGGCTATCAAAAATCAGCTACCGTTCTCAACGCTCTCAAAACCAAAGGCGACTTAGAAAAAGCCTTAGCAACCTCCAAATCTTCTGTAAAATTTGTAGAATTTCCTGCTGGGACTCCTCTATTAGAAGGAATCAACGCAGGCAGTATTGACTTTGGCTACACAGGAGAAGGACCGCCAGTTTTTGCTCAAGCTGCCGGAACACCATTAGTTTATGTTGCTTACGAAACTGCAAATCCTAAGTCTGAAGGTATCCTAGTTCCCAAGGATTCACCTATAAAAACTGTTGCCGATCTTAAAGGCAAAAAAATAGCTTTTGCCAAAGGTTCTAACACAAACTACTTCCTAGTTAAAGCCTTAGAAGCGGGTGGACTTCAATATAGCGACATCAACCCAGCTTTCCTCAAACCAGCAGAAGCCCGCGCCGCTTTTGAAGGGGGAAATGTGGATGCTTGGGCAATTTGGGACCCGTACTTAGCCGCAGCAGAAAAATCCGCCGGGGCCAGACTTATAACAGATGCAACAGGAATCGCTGCCAATCGAGGTTATTATCTTGCCCGCAAGGGTTTTGTGGACGAACATCCTGAGATTTTGAAACTCATTTTAGATGAAGTCAAAAAGGTCGATCGATGGGCGGCGGGCAATCCCGTAGAAGTTGCTAAATTTCTGGAGACGCAATTAGGGATAGAAGCCTCCGTGTTAGAAGTGTCTGAAAAGCGACGCAACTATGGCCTTTTTCCCCTCAGCGATGAAGAGATTGCCGGACAGCAGCAAATTGCTGATACCTTCCAAAAACTGCAACTTATTCCTAAGCCCGTCCAAATTAAAGAAATCGTTTTGAAAGATGGTAAGTAGCGTCATTAGCCAGGAGAAATTAACGTGAATACTCAATGGATAAAAACTGATGTGCTTGTAATTGGTGGCGGTACGGCTGGCACCATGGCTGGTATCAAAGCTAAACAGGCAAATCCTGACAGCGAAGTGCTGATTTTAGAAAAGGCAAATATTCGCAGAAGTGGTGCGATCGCAATGGGAATGGACGGTGTAAACACTGCCGTCATTCCCGGCCATTCTACACCAGAACAGTACGTCCGCGAAATTACCCTTGCTAATGACGGCATCCTCAACCAAAAAGCCGTTTATCAAACTGGAAAATTAGGCTATGAAGTCATCCAAGAGTTAGAAACTTGGGGAGTAAAATTTCAGAAAGATGCCCAAGGTAACTACGACTTAAAACAAGTTCATCGCGTCGGCAAATATGTGTTGCCAATGCCCGAAGGCAAAGACCTCAAACAAATTTTAACCAGACAGGTAAAACGCCACAAAGTTAAAGTTACCAATCGAGTGATGGCAACCCGCGTTTTAGTGCAAGCAGGACGCGCTACAGGAGCCGTTGGCTTTGACGTGCGAAGTGGAGATTTTGTAGTAATTCAAGCGAAAGCTGTCATTCTTTCTACAGGTGCTTGTGGTCGTTTAGGACTACCCGATTCCGGCTATCTTTATGGCACCTATGAAAATCCGACTAATGCCGGAGATGGCTATTCAATGGCTTACCACGCTGGAGCAGAACTCACTAACATTGAGTGTTTTCAAGTCAACCCGCTAATTAAAGATTATAACGGCCCTGCTTGCGCTTATGTCGCCGGCCCCTTCGGTGCTCATACTGCTAATGCCGAAGGTCATCGCTTCATTAGTTGCGATTATTGGAGCGGTCAAATGATGCTGGAAATCTGGCATGAATTACACTCTGGTAAAGGCCCAATTCAATTAAAAATGACTCATCTCGATGAAGATACTATCGCTGAAATAGAGTCAATTCTTTGGTCAAATGAAAGGCCGAGCCGAGGTCGATTTCACGAGGGTAGAGGGGAAAATTATCGCGATCACGGCGTTGAAATGCACATTTCTGAAATTGGGCTATGCAGCGGCCACAGCGCCTCTGGTGTTTGGGTGAATGAAAAGGCAGAAACAACTGTGCCCGGACTCTACGCAGCGGGAGATATGGCAAGCGTTCCTCATAATTACATGATCGGGGCTTTTGTGTTCGGTAGAATAGCAGGAACTAATGCCATTGACTACATCCAAAGTTTAGATTATGTCGAGCCTGACGCTGATTTTCTGGAAGCAGAAAAAGCGCGGGTTTATGCACCTTTAAAGCTGCCCAATGGAATCCCTCACACGCAAGTAGAATATAAGTTACGGCGCTTAGTTAATGATTATTTACAACCACCGAAAGTAGGAAACAAAATGGAGATTGGGCTGAAAAATTTTGTCCGTTATCAAGAAACTCTACAGGAAATGGGCGCTCGCGATCCTCATGAGTTAATGCGCTGCATGGAGGTTCACTTTATTCGAGACTGTGCGGAGATGGCGGCGAGGGCTTCTTTGTATCGCTGTGAGACTCGTTGGGGGCTTTATCATTATCGGCTAGATTACCCTGATAAAAATAATGAAGAGTGGTTTTGCCATGTTAATTTGAAAAAAGGGGAATCAGGAGAAATGAGCTTGTTTAAGCGTCCAGTTGAACCTTATATTGTGGAGGTTGATTTACATAAAGAGGATTATAATGTTGTAGCGCGTTGAGTTATAGTAAGATTAGGTTATTTGTTCCCGTCATTTGGATCAATAACACTAAGATTACTATACATTCAAGTGGGATGTAAGATATTGTCGAGTTGATTTATTTGTAGATAGAGAAGATATTGTAGAGTGCGTCAGTTATAAATAATTTGTGAGTTCTACAAAACTTTGGATCTAACGCACCAGGCTCCTATAATAAGTTGTTTAAATGCTAGACAGCTTATTGTAGAGGTGAGTTCTCGTCACTATCTTTGATTTCTCACTATCATATCCATAAACTCACTCCATCCCACTTGACAATCGGAGAACTCTATTCACCATTAACCATCGCACCTAACTATGGCTTTAATTACACAACGAGTTGATGTTCCAGTCACCGTAGATGAGTCTAAGTGTTTGGAGAAGTGCCAGGTATGCATTGATGTTTGTCCTTTGGATGTACTGGCAAAAAATCCAGAAACAGGTAAAGCTTACATGAAATACGATGAATGTTGGTTTTGTTTGCCTTGTGAAAAAGAATGTCCAACTAATGCCATAACGGTTAAAATTCCCTTCTTGTTGCGCTAAGTTTTTCTATTTTGTATAAAGTGTAAAAATTCATGATTGCTGAGAACGATAGTGAATTAAATCAATGGCTAGAAATGCTGCGATCGCCCGAACTAAGCGATCGCCTTGTTGCCGTTAAAAATTTACAGTATTTGGGTGATGAAGAAGCTACAAACGCCCTACTTCTCGCCCTGTCAGATGAGAGTAGTGCCGTTCAAAAAATTGCCATATCTGCCATTTGGGAAATTGGCAATCCTGTGGCTATTCCTGCTTTTATTGAGTGCCTGGGTTCCGCCGATGCCGATATTCGCCAAGAAGCATTATCTGCATTAAATGAATTAGTTTCACCAACTGACTTACGGCAACTACTAGATGCACTCCACCGCGACAATGTTAATATTCAACTCAATATCTTAACATTGTTGCGGAAGATTCACGATGCTCAGTCTTTACCTGATATTTTACCATTTTTTAAATCCGATGTTCCTGAATTGAGAGCAACAGCAGTAACCACTCTCAGCTATCTCAATCAGGTGGAAAAATGTCCCCAAGCTTTGGCCTTAATATCTGATGCAGATTTAAATGTTCGCCGTGCTACGGCTTTAAGTTTAGGACATTTAACAGATCCAGAAGTCATCTCAGTTTTGTGTCAAGCACTCAAAAGCGATACTGACTGGCAAGTGCGACGAAATGCAGCTAAATCTTTGGCAATTCATGCCGATAGTGCGGCAATTTTGGCACTGGAAACAGCGGTAAGTGACGAACACTGGCAAGTTCGCAAATTCGCGCTACAAGCGTTGCAAAAAATTCCCGATGAACGAGTCATGCCTGCTTTGATTAAAGCCTTAGCTGATGAATATTCAGATGTGCGGAAAGAAGCTGCGATCGCCCTCGGCAATCTCAGCAATCCTGCCGCGATGCCTGCGCTGCAACAATCTCTGGACGATCCCGATAAAGAAGTTACTATTTTCTCTCAAAAAGCGATTCAGAAAATTCAAACATTACTGCAAAATTCCCAAAATGGTTAATTCTTCCTCTTTACCACAAACCCACTCACATCTCCCCTCAGAAAATTCCCATCCTGTGGAAAAATTACGACAGGAAGAAGTTGTCAACTATCTCAAACAAGTCATCGAACCCACACTCAAAAATGATATCATCAGTTTGGGAATGGTGCGAAATTTGCGAATTGTTGAAAATTACATTTATTTGCGCCTTTATATTGGATCGCATCAGCAAGATTTGCCAAAAATAATTGAATCTGTTTTATCGCCTGTAAGCTGGTGCAAAAAAACTTATATTCAAACTTGCACGATAGCCAACGTGCGAACTACCTTGGCTATTTCTAGCGGCAAAGGTGGGGTGGGAAAATCTACAACGGCTGTGAATTTAGCAACAGCGTTAAAATTACAGGGAGCCAAGGTAGGCTTGCTAGATGCTGATGTTTACGGCCCCAATATTCCTCAAATGTTAGGCTTAAAACAAGCCGATGTAGAGACAATTAATACTGCTAAAGGTGAGAAATTTTTACCCCTGGAAGCACAGGGAATTAAAGTGATGTCAGTGGGTTTATTAGCAGAGCCAGAACGTCCTTTAGCATGGCGAGGCCCAGTTCTCCACAAAATTATTACGCAGTTTATTCAAGATGTAGAATGGGGCGAATTAGATTATTTACTCATTGATTTACCCCCAGGTACCGGAGATGCTCAAATTACCATTGTGCAAGAAAGTCCTATTTGTGGAGTGATTCTCGTTACTACGCCGCAACAAATATCTATTTCCGATGTCCGTCGCAATATTTATATGTTTCGCCAAGTAGGAGTTCCAGTGCTGGGGATTATTGAAAATATGAGTTATTTAATCTGCGATCGCAATCAAGAACCGATACAAATTTTTGGTAGTGGTGGGGGTAAACAGTTAGCAGAAGAACTTCAAGCACCCCTCCTTGCCCAGATTCCTCTAGATCCGCGCATCTGTGCGGGCGGTGATACAGGAAAACCTCTAACCCTCGCCGATCCGAACTCGGCGGTATCTCAGGTTTTTATGCAGATAGCAGCAGGGCTAGATGCTACTTTTTCTCCGGCGCGTGCAACTGATATATTGCCCGCGAATATTAATCATGTAAGTAACTAGAGAAGTAATACAAACAAAAATCTACAGAATGTGCTTGCATTTTTGAAGCCATCTGTGGAATAATAGGAGCTTGTCAGACTTAACTACGGTATATCTATCAGTTTGTAGTAGTATGCTCATCAATAATGATTAGCTCAGCTTTTGCATGGTTATTACGTATCTTGGTTTTCCGCACTTAAATTCAGGAATAGACAATGTTAACCCCATTGAAAGAAAACCGATTTTCAGGCAGATTGAGACATCTTTGGAGCAAACTCAAACATAGTTCTCTCAAGACCTTTGCTTTACTTTTTGCATTGGGCTTCAGTTTGAGTTTGACAGTCTCAGCCTGTGCTCCTACTCAGCAAACAAATACAACTACAGCCCCAACTTCTGCTGCCACATCGGTGGCTAGTTCTAACTCACAACAGAGCAATGTAATTCGGATTGGCTATCAAAAATATGGAACTCTAAGCATCCTTAAATCACGAGGCAGTTTAGAGAAGCGTTTGGCCTCTCAAAACACTTCTGTACAGTGGCTTCAATTTCCCGCTGGTCCTCAATTACTAGAAGCTTTGAATGCAGGCAGTATTGACTTTGGTCATACAGGAGAAGCACCGCCTATTTTCGCACAAGCCGCTGGCGCACCATTGGTATATGTTGCTAACGAGCCTCCTAATCCTAAAGGCGAAGCTATCTTAGTATCGAAAGATTCTCCCATTCAAGATGTCGCTGGCTTGAAAGGCAAAAAAGTTGTATTTAATAAGGGTTCAAACGTGCACTACCTAGTAGTAGAAGCATTAAGAGCAGCCGGATTAAAATATAGCGACATTCAGCCTATTTACTTGCCGCCAGCAGAGGCGCGGGCAGCTTTTGAACAAGGTAGCGTTGATGCTTGGGCGATTTGGGATCCGTTTTTTACAGTAGCGAAACGAGCTACTGATGCTCGCGTTCTTAAGGATGGAGAAGGGCTTGTAGCTAATCGGGAATTCTATCTAGCTGCTAAACCTTTTAACGACCAATATTCTGACCGGACTAAGGCAATTTTAGAGGAACTTCAAAAAATCGATGAATGGGCGGCGACTCAACCAACTGAGGTCGCAAAACTGCTATCTCCCGCTCTTGGTATTGACGTTCCAACTTTAGAGGAAGTGGCACGGAGACGGCCTTACGGCGTGCAGGCCATTACAGAGGAAGTCATCACTTATCAACAAAAAGTGGCTGATACTTTCTTGGATTTGAAGCTGCTTCCCAAACAAATCAAAATTAGTGAATTGGCTCAGGTAACTAAACAATAAATAGTGATGGAGACTAAGGCAAATGGAATTATTTTGGTTTATCCCAACTCACGGAGACGGACGGTATTTAGCGAGCGGAATTGGAGGGCGATCTGGCAGTTTGTCCTACTTAAAGCAAATCGCCCAAGCCATTGAGCATTTAGGATTTACGGGCGCTCTACTTCCGACGGGACGCTCTTGCGAAGACGCATGGGTAGTGGCTTCTTCCCTCATGTCTGTAACGGAAAAAATGCGTTTTTTAGTAGCAATTCGTCCGGGATTAATGTCTCCTGGGGTAGGAGCACGGATGGCAGCAACCTTTGACAGATTATCTAACGGGCGCTTGTTGATTAATGTGGTTACGGGTGGCGATCCGGTTGAATTAGCTGGAGATGGAGTGCATCTAAGTCACGACGCACGTTATGAATTGACTGATGAATTCTTGACTGTTTGGAGGGCAATGCTTGAAAGAAGTAACTCGACTAATGTGCGAGAGCAAGAAGTAGATTTTAGCGGTGAGTATCTTCAAGTTAAGGGCGGGAAAGTTCTATTTCCACCTGTACAAACTCCTTATCCTCCCTTATGGTTCGGCGGTTCGTCACCGATCGCGCAACAAATTGCAGCCAAACATATTGATGTTTATCTGACTTGGGGAGAACCGCCGCAACAAGTGGCAAAAAAAATTGATGCTGTTAGAAAATTAGCAGCAGAACAGGGTAGGACTGTGCGGTTTGGGATTCGCCTTCACGTCATTGTACGCGAAACTGAAAGCGAGGCTTGGGAGGATGCAAATCGATTGATTAAATATGTCGATGAAGATGCGATCGCTGCCGCCCAAAAAGCTTATGCCAGAATGGACTCTGAAGGGCAAAAGCGGATGACTCAACTGCACGCAGGCAACCGCGAATCCCTAGAAATTAGCCCGAATTTGTGGGCGGGAATTGGGTTAGTAAGAGGCGGTGCTGGTACTGCTTTAGTCGGAGATCCCGATACCGTTGTAGAGCGAATATTGGAATATTCCGAATTGGGGATTGAAACTTTCATTTTTTCCGGTTATCCCCACTTAGAAGAAGCATATCGAGTGGCTGAATTGCTATTCCCCCGCTTGCCGCTGAAAAACCAACCGACTGTACATCAACCGCAAATGTTTAGTCCTTTTGGCGAAATTGTTGCCAACGATAAGTTTCCCACACAAAAACAAGTTATTCCTACGAGTGCGTCATGAATAAAAAATGGCTCAACAACCCCTATTTTCAGCAGGTAATCCCCTGGATTGTCCCAATGCTGCTGATTGTTAGCTGGCAATTATTGGTGCAGGTGGGTTGGCTTTCCACAAGAGTTTTACCAGCACCAACAGGTGTTTTAAGTGCAGGAATTAGATTGGCAATTACCGGGGAACTGTTTCACCATATCGGAATTAGTGCTTGGCGTGCCGTCGTTGGTTTCATCATCGGCGGAGGAATTGGTTTAACTCTTGGTTTCCTCAATGGTCTTTCTCCAATCGCCGAAAAGCTTCTGGATACTTCTATACAAATGGTTCGTAATGTTCCCCACCTCGCCTTAATTCCTCTAGTGATTTTGTGGTTTGGAATTGGCGATGTAGCTCGGTTATTTTTGGTGGCTTTGGGTGTGTTTTTCCCCATGTATATCAATACATTTCATGGCATCCGCAGCGTCGATGCCGGGTTGATTGAAATGGGAAAAGTCTATGGTTTGAGTCCGAGCTCTCTTTTGTGGCAAGTTATTCTGCCTGGGGCTTTGCCTTCAATTTTGGTAGGCGTGCGATATTCTTTGGGGATTATGTGGCTGACGCTGATTGTCGCAGAAACAATTGCTGCGGATTCTGGTATTGGTTACATGGCAATGAATGCTCGCGAGTTCTTGCAAACTGATGTTGTGGTGCTGAGCATTATCATGTATGCTTTGTTGGGTAAGTTTGCAGATGCGATCGCCAGAAAGTTAGAAGAGAAATGGTTGGCTTGGCATCCCAATTATCAGCCAGCTTAGGTTGAAAAAAGAAGCCATAAGAAAGAAAGATGAGAGTGTTGCATTTTTCTTTCTTAGTTCCTCTAGAAATGACAGCTAATAACTCAGAAATCCCACCCTTTTTAGTGGTTGGAGTGTCAGATTAATAAGTCCAGTTTTGCTTAGTCTGCAAGCTATAGGTTCCATCTTTCACATTCACCCGCTCAGGAATCAGATCTAAATCTTTAAATATATTTGCCTGATGCTGTAGGGCCGTGAGAGATTGGTCGTCAATCGGGATGATGGCGCGTTCGGCACTACGTTGCTGTAAAATTTCTACAATGGATGGATCTATTTCATGGTGCTCTGCCAATCGCACAGCAGCTTCTAATTCCTGTTTCTTAGCCCAAGCTCCCGCTTCATTTACCTCTTCTAAAATCACCTTGAGCAAGTCGGGATAGTCGCGTACCAACTCTGGAATCGCGTAGTAATAGGTGGGAACTTCTAAAGAGGCTTTGTCACCAAAGATGCTCTCTAAGTCTGCAATCGATCGCCCTGGATAAGCACTTCGGACTTGAGTTGTTGTGTAGGGAACCCAAATCACCCAAGCATCGACCTCACCCGCGCGGAATAGGGGCAGCGCCTGTGGCTGGGTCAGATAAATTGGCTCAATGTCACTAAACTCTAGCCCCACTTTTGCCAATGCTCGCACAAGTATGTAATGGGCGCTTGAGCCTTTGTCAAAAACAATCTTCTTACCCTTCAGGTCAGCAAGCGTCTGAATCGGCGAATCTTCAGGTACCAGAATCGCTTGACCTTTGGGAGCAGTATATTTTTCTTTAGCCACCCGCACAAACACATGATCCGCTGCTTGCGAGAAGATGCTGGCCGTACCACCGCCGCCGCAGAAATCGATCGTCCCATTGCTTAATGCTTCTATCAGAGCAGAAGCTGATAAGAAGCTTGTCCAAGTAACACTCAGCCCAAATGGTCGCAAACGGCTTTCGAGCCAACCTTTAGCACGCAGGACTTCCAGATTTGTCATACCCTCTGGATAACCGATTTTAAGTTGCTTGAGCCGCCGCGCTTGCTCAGCTAAGGGTGTGTTGCCCGATTGAGCAGAACGTTTAGAAAACCAGCGATCCAAAACTATACAGAAAATGATGCCTCCCACAAACAGTCCCACAGTTTCCAGTACCCGAGTTGTTGAGTCTTTAGGTAGTGTGGTCTGATTTACCTGACTGACTAGAGGGGAGAGTACATTCCCAGAGGCAGAAGTGGCAACAGCATGACTCTCAAAAGCCAGACTCAAGACCAAAATCGTGGCAAGACTGAGGCAAAATCGCACTGCAAACCGATAGGCAAGCGATCTGGGAATAACCGATCTGAGCGATCGTAAGATATTTTGACCTGCGCCTCTAGGCAGAAGGTGAATCAAACGGCTAATCATAATGACTCTTTTGATAAACACAGGTGATGGACGCTGGATCGATTGAAGATGGGGGATCGAGTCAAAGCACCGCTTGATACATAAACTACCAGATTGGCTAGCTCGTTACACCCAAATAGGGGATACCCACATTATCCTACTGACATTGTGGTAATTTGTACAATGGTTGAGCGATCGCTCGTTTCGGCGATCGGATAGGTGTTAAGTGAGGAATGGTAATGGATTGGTTAATTGCAACACTTAAGATCGGGCTAGCTGCTGCTGTGGCAACAACGTTTGACGACAATATTTATCTGACTGCCTTCTTCAGTGAGGTTAATCGTACTTTTCGCCCTCAGCACGTTGTGGTTGGTGAGCTTTTAGGGTTCACGGTATTGGTGATACTAAGTTTGGTTGGTTTCTTACTGGGGCTAGTGATTCCGTCCACTTGGACTGGTCTACTGGGGATTCTGCCGATACTGATTGGCTTGAACAATTTGCTCAATCTTAATAAGGATGATTCAGCCGAAGATAAGTCAGCCAATCTGAAAAGAAACTCTAAATTCCGAGGATTTGATTCTAGAAAACCATCGCTCTGGGATGTAATCCGCGATCCGCAGACCTATCGCGTCTCCTCGGTCACGATTGCTAACGGCAGCAACAATCTAGGGATTTATATCCCTTTGTTTGCGAGTAGCTCAATCCAAAATCTGTCCGTAATTATACCCGTTTGCTATCTCATTGTTTCCTGCTGGCTGTTTATGTCCTATACTCTAACCCATCTACCTGGTATTGCTTTGATACTCAGCCGTTATGCGAGCAAGATTTTCCCCTTCGTGCTGATGTGGCTGGGTTTCAGAATTCTGATAGACAGTGAATCCTATCGTCTTTTTCTACCTAATACTTGATAGACAAAGGCACTTAAAAAATCTAGGCAACAGTACCATAGATTGCAAGTTTATAGATGACAGAATGTATCAATCATTAGATGTTTTTTACGTATAAAAGCTGGGATTGGGGAGCTGATCGTTGAGTACCCAGTTACCCAGATCGTGAATTTTATAGTCAACAGAATCATGTAGCGTAAACGTTCTCAGATTGCGCCAGTAGCGATCGAAACCATATTTACTGGTGGTAGCACGCGCCCCCATTACTTCAAAAATGCGAGTTGTCACATCTAAACCTATTTTTGTGGCAGCAATTTTTGCAGTTGCGATCGCGATCGCGCATTCTCCACGTTCTTCTGTTGTTAAATCTATGCCTTTTTCCCAAGCTACTTGCAGAATGGCGGCGGCTCGATCAGTCAAACTGCTAACGGCTTGCAGATCGACCCACATTTCTCCGTAGTGTTTCAGAATGTAGGGATCTTGCGTCACACTAGGAGCATTGGAAGTCAACCAGGGTCGTCCTTGGGTGCAAGTATAGTCTTTGGCCGCAGCAAATGCTCCTTCTGCAATACCCAGATAAATATGGGCAAGATTTATTTGCGTCAAGCAAGCTCGTAATGTACGGAAAGGAATATCAGCACGGGTGCGATCGCCAAACACTTCCGAGTCATAAACGCGCACTTGGTCGAAACTAATACTACCGCTATCGGTTTGACGTTGCCCCATATTATCCCAATCGTCATGAATTTGTATTCCCTCTCTTTGAGTCGGAATTACAATAATCGTGAGTTCGGAGGTATCTTGACGAACCGCAGTGATGGGTAAGATATCAGAATCTTTAGAGCCAGAACAAAAGCTTTTTGTACCGTTCAGTAAAAAGCCTGTACCATCAGGAGTTAAAGTCGCACGGCGATCGAGGGGATTGAGAGCATTGCACCAAAACCAATTGTTTGTCACCGTATCTTTGTAGAACTGCGCTTTGCGTTCCTCCGTGCCAAAAAGATGCGGGATAACAACCCCTAAATGGTGATAGGAATAAACATGGGCTAGAGAACTATCAATCTTTGCCAACTCGCGGGAAATTTGGAGTGCAGCGATCCATGTTTCGCCAATACCGCCATATTCTTTAGGAATAATCAAACTGAGCAAACCGCTAGAGCGAATGCGATCGCGTTCATACTTTGGCGTACCGCCAAGACGATCTCGTTCGATGGCAGTAGCAGCAAATTCTTGAGCAAGTGATTTTGCGATCACTAAATAATCTTGCTTGCTGTCTTGTTGTGCTGTGCTTTTCGAGTCTGCAAGGGATATTTTCATATTGATGATACAAAATCGAGGGAAGTAATGAGGTACAAATGATTTAGGATTCCTAGAGGTTGGTCAGTCCTTAAAACCCAAATAAACAGAAATCGGTACATCTTCAACAAACTGACCTGAAGGTTCGGCACTGAGAATTGCTGTTTTAATTTCCGCCTCAAATACGGAAGTATCGCCATTAAAGTAATCGCGACGGCAGTAAGCGGTGGAGTAGAGATAACCAATAAAATTATCTATCGTCCAGTGTTTTTGAAAGTCAATCTTATGGCGTTTAATCCGAACGAATGGCGATCGATCCAAAACTTCTAAATCAGACTTGTAGAGCAAAGGAACGCTACTCGATCCCACACGCCGCTCTTCTCCTAGCCACCGTTTGATCGTAGCTAGCACATTTTGTGCCCAAACAGAGTCATTTGACCAAATATCTTTTTCAGTTTGAATAATCGCTATCCCCTTATTAGCGTTACTCGTGCGATCGAGCAGATCGTAGCTACGCTGTAGCACCAGTTCTTGATCCATCCAATGAAAAGCACGACCAATGGTGACAAGGGAAAATGTACCAATTGCCGGGGAAATATTTTCTGCTAAATCCCTTACCCAAGTGATATTTGAAGCATGAGCCAGTTTAGCTTCTTGTTTGGCAACTTCGAGCATTTCTGGATCGGGATCGATGCCCAAAACAGATTGAAATCGATCGTGTAAGGCGATCGCTACTAAGCCAATCCCACAGCCGAGATCGAGAAGCTTGCCTTGCCCATCTAATTGAAATTCCTGTGAGATTAAATCGTAAAGAGCATTTGGGTAGCGCGGTCGATATTGCAGGTAATAAGAAATGGCTCCTTGAAAGAGGGTTGGATCGTAGCTTGGGAGTATTTTAGTAGTCATGATTGAAGGCAATTTTTGCTGAGTTAGGATTTAGGTTTTGAGATAAGCTGTTGGACATTTGAAAAACGATTGTCTGGTGCGTCATATCAATTTCGGAATGATTAAACCGCAGAGGGCGCAGAGGACACAGAGAAAGAGAAGAGTGAGAGAATAATTCTGATGTCAACGGATTAGATATCAGCCCTTGGGTTTGGCTCAGGGCGAGAGATCGGAGCGGCGTTTCCCTTGCCTATATTTAGATGTTGATTGCGATCGCAGCCTGGGATTTAAACCTCTAAGGGAACAGTTTGCGTATTGGATAAATCCAAGGTACTCAATAATTTTTCTTTCCAATATTGCAAATCGCGATCGGTACGCCTGCGGGGACGGGGAAGATCGATATCTAGCTCGAGATGGATGCGTCCAGGGTTGCCGCGCATAACGATCGCGCGATCGCTTAAAATCAGTGCTTCTTCAACATCATGGGTGACAAGGATCATGGTCTGGCGATCGGATTGCCAAATTTCTAACAGACGATCCTGTAATTGCATTCTAGTAAAGGAATCGAGAGCACTAAAGGGTTCATCTAGCAATAAAATAGAAGGATTAGTGACGAGGGCACGCGCGATCGCCACCCGTTGAGCCATTCCTCCTGATAGTTGGCGCGGCAGCAAACGAGCAAAATCTTGTAATCCAACCTTAACTAGAGCATCACTTGCCCGTGCCCTGCGTTCATCCTTCGGTAAATGATGCAAACCAAACTGCACATTTTCCCAAACGGTTAACCAAGGCATCAGCCGAGGTTCTTGAAATATTACACCAATTTCTGGATGAGGTTTGTTAATGGGAATATCGTCAATTTGCACCTCTCCATAAGTTGGCAGATCTAATCCGGCAACTATCCGTAAAAGTGTACTTTTGCCGCAACCGCTCGTACCGATTAAACTAACAATCTCGCTGCGATTAACAGTTAAATTAAGAGACTCTAATCCTACAAAACCATTTTTAAATCGCTTATGCAGTCCTTCGATGAGTAGCATATATGTTTCCTCCTTGGCGTTTTGAATTAATGCTTGAAATTAATGCTTTAACTAAGGGTTGGAAGCGTGTACATCCTGCCAATGGAGTAGCCTATGCGATGCAAGACCAATAATTGAGTCAGTCATTTTTCCGAAAATCGCAAACAAAAGAATGCTGGCGAGGGTGATGGCGGGTCTTCCAGTCGCTTGCCCATCGATCAATAAGAAGCCTAAGCCCTGACTGGCTCCCATCAATTCAGCCGCCACGACAAACATCCAGCCCAAACCCAAGCCACTTCGCAAACCGACAATGTAGGCAGGCAATGTTGCGGGCAAGAACACACGACTGATAAGCTGCCAATCATTAAGTCTATAAATTTTGCCAACCTCAACCAATTTGCGATCGACATTCTGAATGCCGCTCATGAGATTTAAGTAAACGGGGAAGAAGACTCCAACGGCGATCAGAGCAATTTTAGAAGGCTCATGAATTCCCATCCAGAGGATGAATAGCGGCACCCATGCGAGGGAAGGAATGTTGCGGAGTGACTGCAAAAGTGGGTCGAGTAAATCGCGAATTAGGCAAGAATAGCCTGTTAATCCTCCTAGAATAGTGGCAAAAAATGTACCAATCAAGAAGCCAACAAAAACCCGATAGAGTGTAATGCTGATGTGCTGCCATAGTTCCCCTGCTGCACCGAGTTTCCAAACTGTTATGACAATATTTGAGGGAGCAGGTAACAAGTTAGGAGGAACAAAGCCAAACCTAGACAGACTTTCCCACAATATTAAGAGAAAGACTGGCAAGAGCAAGCCTTTTGCTCTGCCCAGACGACTGAGAAGTTGCCAAATATTACCTGTTTGTGCGCTTGAGATTGCGATCGCAAGTCTTTGTTCCATAACTTATTGCTAATTGCTTATTGCTAATTGCTAATTGCTAATTGCTAATTGCTACCTGCTAATTGCTAATTGCTAACTGCTGGAAGCGTAAGCTGTTACGCATTTAAAAATCACTAGCGAAGTAAGTAGGTACGTCAGATAGAACACTTACGCTTAAACGGGAAATACTTCGGACTGAGGCACCCTACAATCTGTTTTAAATGTTCAACAGCGTACCTCACTTGTTTAAGAATCACTATGTATCCAAAGCAGATGTTTTTTACTTAGGATTTTGCAATCTTTGCCACATACTGCGGATCGATTAAATTGTTAACTACTGTAATGACATCAACGGAATCCTCGATCACGCCGCTTTTTTTCAAGACATCCCCAGCAGCACTAACAACGGCTTTTTGTTCGTCACCAATCGATGAGTTTGATATATCGGTTCGCTCCTCTAATTGTTTAGTTGCTACCGCTTCTGTCAGCTTCGATGCTTTAATCACCACTTGCTTGAGTTCACTAGGATTTGCGATCGCCCATTTCCGTGCCTTCTCATAGGCGGTTAGCACTTGACTAACTTGTTCAGGATATTGTTTGGCAAATGCCTCGCGAACATTCAAAAAGCCTTGGCTAATTAGTTTAGTATCGCGGAAGAAAAGTTTCGAGCCTTTTTCTACTTCTGTCTGTGCCATAAATGGATCGAGACCAGCCCAGGCATCGACATCGCCTTTCTCAAGGGCAGCTTTACCGTCAGCGTGGGGCAAAGGCACAATTTCCACATCTTTGGTAGTCAAACCAACTTGATCCAAGGCACGCAACAAGAAAATAAACGGATCTGTTCCGCGCGTTGCTGCAACTTTCTTGCCTTTTAGATCGGCGACTTTTTGAATGGAAGAATTAGCCGTAGTTACTAATGCTGTCCATTCCGGCTTCGAGTAAACGTAAATAGATTTGATGGGATTGCCATTGGCTTTTGCAATCAGTGCGGAAGCACCAGAAGTCGAGCCAAAGTCAATGCTGCTGCCATTGAGAAACTCTAAGGCCTTGTTACTACCTTGACTGAGAACCCATTCGACTTTGATATTGGCTTTGGCTAAGTCTTCTTCTAGCCAGCCTTTCTCTTTGAGTACGAGACTGACAGGATTGTAGTAGGCATAATCTAAACGTACTACCGTAGGAACTGCCGTAGGAGATGAGCCTGAGGATGCTGCTGTAGTGTTAGTTCCAGGAGAGGAAGAATTACAGGCATTGACTAATAGCGATAGAAACAGCCCAGAAATAAAAAATAGCAGTAATCTACGTCTGGCAATGGCAAACCACTTGCTCATGATTGGTCTCCTCAATTCCTTGCTAAATGTCTCGTTTAATTAGGACTTACGCAGTTTATACTATAAGTCGATTGGTTTACCGTAGTATAGCTGAATTTTATCTTACAGCAAGGCACGCTCAAGATCAAGGGTTAAAAGACCAACTAGACTGTTGGTGGTGCTATGGGCAACTCCCTGGACAATATGGCGATCGCGCTCAATCAGCTTGATTAGCAAGGGGCGGTTAGCTGTTTTTAACAGGTGAGTCGCTACTATGAATTAGTGCTTTTCACGATCTCACCCTTATTGCAACTATGAGCCATTTAATTGAATACGAAAACGCCACTGATGAAGTACGCGCAGTGTATGACGACATTCGTGCGACACGCAAAACCGAGTACATCAACAACTTTTGGAAAGCGATCGCCAACCATCCGCCTACCCTGCAACGTACCTGGCAGAATGTGAAGGAGGTGATGACGGCTCCGGGAGAACTCGATCCCCTGACCCGCGAGTTAATCTACATTGCTGTCAGCGTTACAAATAATTGCCCATACTGCATTTCATCTCATACAGCCGGAGCGCGAGCCAAGGGAATGAATGATGCCATATTTGGGGAACTGATGGCGATCGTGGCAACCGCAAACGCTACCAATCGACTGGCAAATGGCTATCAAATTCCGGTGGATGAACAATTCAAATTATAAAAGGCTTTCCATCTTAACCACTTATAATCCATCTCTATGGCCACTGAATTAACAGTAGATGTTTCTCAGATTCCGGTTATCGATATTAGTTCGCTGGTATCGGATAATCGCCTAGATACTGTTGCAAACCAAATCCGACAAGCTTGCTGCGACACAGGTTTTTTTTACATTGTTGAGCATGGTGTAGACCAAGGCTTGCAAAACCGTTTGGAGCAACTGAGCCGTCAGTTTTTTGCTCTAGATTTAGAAACCAAAATGCAAATTCGGATGGCGCTGGGAGGTCGGGCATGGCGCGGCTACTTTCCGGTTGGAGGTGAACTGACGAATGGTAAACCAGATTTGAAAGAAGGAATTTATTTCGGATCGGAATTAAATCAAACCCATCCGGCTGTTCAAGCAGGTGTTCCCATGCACGGAGCAAACCTGTTTCCAGATATTCCTCTTTTTCGCGAAACAATACTAGAATATCTGGCGGTGATGACTCAACTAGGTCACGCAGTAATGGCTGGAATTGCCCTGAGTTTGAACTTAGAAGCATCTTACTTCCGCGATCGCTATACGACAGATCCCCTGATTTTATTTCGCATCTTCAACTATCCACCACAAAGCAATCCGCAAGGGCAATCCTGGGGAGTGGGAGAGCATACGGATTATGGTTTGCTCACGATTCTCAAGCAGGATGATTTAGGTGGGTTGCAAGTGAAGACACGCTCGGGCTGGATTGATGCACCGCCGATCGCCAACTCCTTTGTTTGTAACATTGGCGATATGCTCGATCGCCTCACAGGTGGACTTTATCGCTCTACTCCTCATCGAGTCAAGAATGTGTCAGGACAGGATCGCCTCTCATTTCCATTCTTCTTCGATCCCAATTTCAATGCTGAACTCCACCCGATTGACATCAAGGGAGCGATCGTCGATGACAACAAGAACGAACGTTGGGACAAAGCCAGCGTTCACGAGTTTCGCGGCACTTACGGCGATTATGTCCTCAACAAAGTTGCAAAGGTTTTTCCCCAATTGCGCCAGCAAGTTTTGTAAACAGTCACCCATTGGTGACAAGTTAAGGCTCAAAGCCAGTTGTCAAGGGGATTTTCGGAGGTAGCTCAAAGAAAAAAGGTTCTCCACTGCCGACATTATAACTCTAATGTCAACTGGGGCTTAAATCCCTGCCAGATGAAAGGATAAGAAGCAAGTTCTTATCCTTGGTAGTCAGCGATCGCTTTTTCCCCTATAACTACTGCAACTATTACCAGGGGAAGACACTCATCCACTTGGATAAATGATTTTATTTCAATCGCTGCTGGCTAGGCGATCGCGCTTATTCTAAATTCCCTGCTTTCTTAACAGCTTGTTTCAAGTCTTCAAAGGTAATATTACCCTCTTCATCTCGATACGTCGCTAGCAGTTCCGCGGGGCTAGTACCTGTTTCTGCTAAAATGACTGCATTTAACCCAGGACTTAAAAAAAGCTCATTACTCGATATTTTGCCATCTTGATCGCCATCCAAGGCATTAAAAAGAGATTGAAGCTCTTGCTCAGTTGCCATAATTTTCTATTTGAATTAGTTTTTTCAATTCAATATCCCATAATGTTGAAAAAGATGCAAGGAAAGTTACCTTTTACCCTGGCAGATACAAGCTGTTGCTGTCGTTTGGGCGTGTGCGTGTGGATACCTGGAAGTAGTCGCTACCGATTCATGCCCTAACGTCTGCTGCACCAACTGAATCGGCGCGTCCCTGTCTAGTGAATGCGAAGCGTGGGCGTGACGCAACCAATGGGGCTGACCTTTCCTGTAATCCCAGCGCGGTTCCCCAGCATCGTCTTCACCCCCGCTATTTGGAAGGTAGAAGATATCAGGTGTTTTGCTTTATCCAACATTTACCCACAAGCGGGGATTTTTAATTACCTGGTTTCCAAACTACTTCTTCAACTTTGAGCTGCTTGGGAATTAAGCCGAGTTCAAAAAAAGTATCCGCAATTTCCTGTTGCTCGGCAACCATATCAGCTTGGATCGGTTCAAATCCATAACTCCGCCGTCGAGTTACTACATCTAAGATAGAAGCATCAATTTTCAGAATGGGAGCGAGGATCTTAGTTACTTCTGCGGGATTCGCATCGGCCCAAGTCGCTACTGCTTGAGTTTCTTCTCTAATTGCCTCAATGATTTTGGCATTCGACCCAGCAAATGACTTATTAGCTAAGTAAAAATCTCGGTTAGCTGCTAGTCCTTTACTATCTTTAACAACACGAACATCTCTTGGCGCTTGAGCTGCTGCATAAAACGGGTCCCAAATTACCCAAGCATCTACGTTACCTTGTTGGAAGGCAGCTCTGGCATCGGCTGGTGTCAGGTTAGCAGGCTTAATCTCAGTCCATTTTATCCCTGCGGATTTCAGTGCTTTTGCTAACAGGTAATTGGCGCTTGAACCTTTTGTAAAAGCTATTTTCTTACCCCGCAAATCTGCAAGGGTTTGAATTGCCGAATTAGCAGGAACTAAAATACCTGAACTGCGGTCTTTGGGGGCGCTACCGCCAATGTAAAGCAGGGGTGCGTTAGCAGCCTGGGCAAAGACTGGAGGAGCGTCCCCGGTGCGGCCGATGTCGATGCTGCCGGCGTTTAGCGCTTCCAACATCGGGGGGCCTGACTGAAATTCTTTCCACTCAACGGATATGCCTAGAGGCTGCAAGCGTTTCTCTAACCCGCCTCTGGCTTTGACTAGGGTGAATGGATCTAATTTCTGATGGCCGATGCGGACTACCTGAGCTTGAGCTGCTGCGGGGGAAGCGGCGGGGCTTGCAGATCCCGTAGGGGTGGGAGTATTGCAGGAGGCGATCGCCCAATTTAAGCTGATTCCCAATAGAAATAGCGCTGCTAGGGAAAGGTGCGATCGCCATAATTGAGCAAGGAATGAAATCAGTCTTTTGAGCATACACAATAGTATTGTTTGGTGGTAACTTTCCGATCAGAGACTTCCAACTAATTCGGGTTTGCCAGTTTGCAGGACACCAACAAACTCTTGCAACTGCGATCGCAATCCTTGTTCTGTTTCCTCTTCAAGTTGTACGCTGGTTTCGTCATAACTTTTGATTTGGGTGTCTAAAACATAGACACCAGACAAGATATGACTAGCGCCCAGCTCGGATAACACTGGCTTAAGGGCGTAGTTAATTGCTAATAAGTGACCCAGCGTACCTCCTGTGGCAATGGGGAGAATAACTTTGCCAGCCAAACTTTTTTGCGGGAGCAAATCTAAGTAAGCCTTGAGTACGCCTGTGTAGGCTGCTTTGTAAACAGGTGTGGCGATGATGATGCCCTTGGCTTCTGCTACTAAATCGTTGACTGCTTTTAAGTCTGGACTCGCAAATTGCCCGTAAATTAAGACCTCTGGCGGGAGATCGCGGACGTTGATAGATGCCGTACTTAGTCCCTCTTTCTCGACAGCGCGGCGGGCGTATTCCAGCAGGGCAAAGGAGCGGGATGGATGAGACGGGCTACCTGCGATCGCAACAACATTAGGCATTTAATAGTCCTCCTATTTTTGACTCATTTAAAAATGAACGATTTACGGTTTCGCTAGTAAATACGGTAAATTCGTAGATTTACCGTAGTTTACAGCTAGTAAGCTAGCACGGTCACTTTTAAAAAGCAAGTAAGTGGAGATGTAAAGTTTGATAACTCTTATCTAAATTTTGCGAGATCGCCAATCTCGGCGGGAATCAACTGTCAGGTTTTTTCTCCCAAATACAGCATAATCCCACCGAACTCAAAAACAGAACCTTTACAGGAAGCGGGTTTGCTTGTTCTTAACAATTATTTATCAACGCCGCAGAAGTTGAGCGAAAAATTATCTTGCTTTTTGTAGATACCTATGCAATAATCGTGTTCAATCAAAATCTACTGTAATTTGACTGACTTACAGTAGATTAAATTTAGAAATGCTAATCTGCTATTGACCAGCACCGGTGAGTAGGAGACGAATTGGCATTTGCTCAACAGCCACCTTAGACAGCCAAAAAGGTTTTGAGCCTGGGGCATAGATCGCGATATGGAGGTTTTTTAGAATGGAATCACGACTCTCAGGAATAGGTCTAGAATTAGTAGAACTCCAGAAATCATTTGGAAATATTAAAATTTTGCGGAATATCAACATAGAAATAAATCCCGGAGAATTTGTAGCAATTGTAGGTCGCAGCGGATGTGGTAAAAGTACCTTACTGCGCTTAATAGCCGGACTAGAAGTTCCCACTCAAGGCACTGTCTTTCTAGATGGAAAGCCGTCCCGCAAACTCAACTCTAAAGTGACAATGATGTTTCAGGATGCACGGCTACTACCTTGGCAAAAAGTGGTGGCAAATGTGAAATTAGGGCTACTCACGGCCAAAGAAAACACGCACTACAAAGCGATGGAAGTCCTTCAGGCGGTAGGGCTTGGCGATCGCGCCAACGATTGGCCGGCGGTACTCTCCGGCGGTCAAAAGCAAAGAGTTTCTTTAGCAAGAGCCCTCGCCTGCCAACCTGATTTACTGCTGCTTGATGAACCCCTCGGCGCGTTGGATGCTTTGACTCGCATTGAGATGCAGCAATTGTTAGAAAATTTATGGCAAGAAAAAGGATTTACCGCGCTACTGATCACTCATGACGTAGAAGAAGCAGTGGTGCTAGCTGACCGAGTTATTTTAATAGAAAATGGTCAGATTGCAATGGACTGTTCTATTGATATGCCGCGACCCAGGCAGAGAGGAAATGCTCTATTTGCGGCGAAAGTAGAGGCGATTTTGCAGCGCGTTATGGGTCAAAAAGAAAGTAGCAAAGATGCAGAGAAAGTTGCCATAGGTAGGTACAAAAAACCCAACAACTATGTAAAGATAAGTAAATACGGATAACGGATCTATCAAGGTAACTCAGATATGGGCGCTCGTTTAAGAACTTTTCTGACTCGCGAGCTCTTCGTCAGCTAATCCGATGCACCCGGATTTGATATCACTCGCAGATCCTAAATTCCGATCGATACTTTACCGTTCCGCTGCAATCCTCCAAAGCTCCACTTTCTAACTCCAACACCATAAAAGCTTCATCGGGTACATCATATTCACATTTCAAGCTCTTTCGGCTAGCAGGAATAAACCCAAAACGCGAATAGAAATCTTGATGACCAAGCACAACCACTGCCTGAAATCCCGATCGCCCGCACTCTTTTAAACCTTCCCGAATCAGCAGCGTTCCTATACCTTGCCGCTGATAGTTGGGTAGAACTGCGACTGGTGCCAACCCCAGAATCGACAAATTTTTAGAACCTTTCCCTTCAACCGCAACTGGACTGAAGAAAATTTGTCCGACAATGCGATCGGATTGTACGGCAACGAATGAAAATGTAGATGCAATTCCCCGCAATCGATCGACTAAGTTTGCCTCATTTTATCGCCCGAAGGCCACAATATTGACGTTGCGAACGGCTTCTAAATCTTCTGGCTTTTCGGTACGGATTTCCATAGCTTAGATTGATTAAGGGAGTAAAAACTTACAACTCTTCAATAGTAACCAGTCCACCTTCTGTAAACTGCACAACCAGTTCATATCCATCCAGCAAAGCAGTTCCAAGTAGCGGTCTTGCTCCTGTTGCAAGTACGCGAACATCTCGCTCCTCTGCATTCCAAAGAATCGTAGCGGTATGTACCGGAAGCACTACGTTGCTATTGTCAGCCAGATTCGCACGCATATTGTACTCAAAAGGCAACCCCAAGATGGATACAACTTCCAGAGGTAAGCAGAGAAAGTCGGTAAATCCTGTGTCTATCACAAATTCAATTGTAACGTCGGGTCGATCCGGCCGACGAAATGGTACAGAAACCGTCGCGTGCCTATCGATTACGATTCCGGAAATCACTCTGAAACCCGCTCCATCACTCCACCGATTGCAGCGGCAACCTTGTACCCAATCCGAATCCCAAATAACCGACAGTTGGGATTCTTTTTCCGCAACTGCCGTGCTGATTCTAAACCCATTTTGTCTACTGCGTAATCCCCTGTTTCGATATCAATGATGACCATTTTGCCGATATTCTCTTCTCGCTCTACTTCTTGACGGATTTGCTCATCGTAGAGCTTCTGGGCACGCCTTGCAACTTCTTCGCTGCCCAGCAGAATGGAGCTTTGCATATTCCACCTTTCGATCGCGATATTAATCAAATTATAGCGCCCCTAAAGCCTTTTTCCTCTTTTTGAGCTATGTACTTTTGGCAACCAATGATGCAACCACTGACAGATTACTGCCAAATCGCTGCCAAAGTCGATCGCTTCCAATCTTTAGGGCCGATGCGGAACCGCTTAACTGTCATTATTGCGGTACAAGCCGACCGGAAGACAATCGCTTAATGCCCTCCATCGCTGTAGTTTCTCCGGCTTTGTCACCGCCCTCACGAGCAATTTTTAAAGCTCCCTCGTAGGATTCGAGAGCTTGAGCATTTTGACCGAGACTTTCATGAATTGCGCCCATATTGTTGAGCAAGCGTCCGATACTTGTCTTGTCGCCGATTGCTTCTAACATCGGTATTGCTTGCTGAAAATAGATCAGCGCTTGAGTATCTTTGCCGAGTTTGCGAGAGGTAAGTGCCATGTTGTTGAGGAGGCGGCCGACGCCAGCCCTGTCTCCGATTTCCCGGCGAATTGCTAAAGCTTGGTGGTAAAATTCCATTGCTCTATTAAAGTCGCCGATGTTGTAGTAGACGCCACCCATGTTATTGAGGGTACGGCCTAAATCGCGCCGATCGCCCGATGCCGTGCGAATCGTCCGCGCTTGCTGGTAAAATTCGATCGCCTTGGCGTAATTGACCTGTTCTGCGTACACCGCCGCGATGTTGTGGAGAGATTCTCCAATTTCAATTTGGTCGTTAGCAGTTTTGGCAAGTTCCAAAGCTTCTTGGTGCAGTTTCATAGCTTCGGAAAAATTGTCCCCAATCCGATTGACGAAACCTAGGAGATTGAGAGTGCGCGCGATACGAGGCCCTTTGCCGATTTCTCGGTGAATGACTAAAGCTTCCCGCAAAACTTCCAAAGCTTTGGGCTGCGAACCCATTTCGGCGTAAACTTCCCCCATATTATTAAGGGTTTCTCCGGTTCCTGGTTTGTCACCTAGTTGCTTGCGAATTGCCAAAACTTGCTCAAAAGTCTCGATTGCTTCTCGAAACAAACCCTCGCGGTGCTGTTTTACTCCTGTTTCAAATAGTTCGTCTGCTTGGGTTTTGGGGTCAGTTGCCTGAGCGCGATCGCTCGCTTGGGTGCGCCTCGCATTTATAATTGGGGCATAAGCCCGAGCGTCTGAAATTGCCACCAGGCTGAGTGCGGGCGATAAGACAATACTTAGAGCGGCGAGATAGCTGAAGTGATAAGAGCGGCAGGGCACCGATCGAGTCCTCCAATAGCTAAGTGATAACTATTAAGATAGAGCTTTTTGGGGTGTTCCTGCCGAATTTTTTCTCAATCTCTAGGTTCTGACTGGGTTTTTGTCTTGCCAGACTGCTAGAATCAGCGGCATATTGTTGAGAGCGGATATGAGAGCAATGTTTCTGCTGGGTGGAAGCGATGCTTTTTCAGAACTTTGCAAGATGATGTCCTGTTGGTCAAGCGTAATCCAAGCAGTTCCTGACAAAACTTGAATTTCTCGATGAGTTTGAGGCAATTTGTATACCTCGTTTTCCATCAAAATAATGCGATCCTCTTCGAGGGCTCCGCTAACGGGCGCTGCACATTCGGAAGATATTTGAAGCATAGCATCTCCTACTTGGTAATTGGTAATTGCTAATTGGTAATTGCTAATCGAGGACTGTATTTCACTTCATTTCCAGGCAACCCACACAATACTATTGGCAATAACGCCGATCGAGCCAAGCGCGCATTTCACCCTCCGTTGCCACGCAGGTAGAACGACCTGTAGCTCGATCGCAACCGTGCCACCAAGTGTTACCATAGCGATCGCAAGTCTGCCAAATTCTCAGTTCCTCCTCACCAGAAATGAGGTAGAGGAAAAACTGCCCAATTTGATTTATAGCTGAAAAGAGAGATTGCCCTTTCTGTTTTTCGGATGTTTTAGGTCGAACTGCAATCGAAAAAAAACTCATTATTCGGGGGTTGATCCAATTTTTGTAAGTAGACATAGCCAACACCTTAAAGTGATAAACTCTACAAAATTTGCACCTATAAAATTACAAAAAATAGCTTTTAACGGCAATATTTCCATCGCAATTACAGCACAATATTGTTGTCGTGCAAGTCCTGTAAAAATCTATCTGTTACCTGATAAATTAACCTTAACTCTGGGGCAATTGACAATCAAAGCATTGCTTGCATAGGTTGTATGAATAAAATCGATATATCGAAGCCCTTGTGACAATTTGGGTACTACTGGCACAAACGCTATGAACGAAATCAATACGCGGCGGATGAAACTCTCTCAGATTCAAGCTTTGATAGCTGTAGCAGACTGTGAAAACTTTAGCGAGGCGGCTTTGCAATTGGAACTGTCCCAATCCGCCGTCAGCCACGCCATCGCCTCTTTAGAAACAGAATTGGGAGTGCAATTGTTCCACCGGGGGCGACACGGTGCTCAACTGACGCCAGTGGGGGAAAGGGTAGTGAGTCACGGGCGTCAAATAGCCGACGCCTTAGAAATGATGGTCAAAGAAGCGGATTTAGAAAAAGGTTTGCAGGGAGGCCAGGTACGGATAGTTACTTTTCGGAGTGTCGCAACTCATATCCTACCGGGTATTATTGCTAAATTTCGCAGTTGCTTTCCCAAGATTGCGGTTAGCATTACCGAAGTTTATTATACCCAAGCTGTGGAAGAGGCTTTGCGATCGGGCAAAGCAGACATCGGCTTTGTCTCTCTTCCCATCTCGGATGAATTTGAAACTAGAGAAATTTTGCGGGATAAATATGTTGTGTTGCTGCCACCAACTGCCAAATTGTCAAGCGATCAGATTACATGGAAAGAATTAGCCGCTTATCCGTTGATTTTGCAGCCGGCGGAAACTGCTTGTTCTGTACCGCTTCGCAAATATTTGATAACTTCGGGGTTTCCCTTAAATATCGCTTACGAACTCAGCGAAGATTCAACTATTGTCAGCATGGTGATGCAAGGTTTGGGTGCAGCAATTCTGCCCCGTTTGGCGGCGGAACCGATACCTGCTGAGGTGAAAGTTTGTAATTTTCCTGTGGCTTTTGAAAGGGTAATTGGGGTGGCTGTTTTGAGGGATGGGTTGTTGATTCCGGCCGTGTTTGCGTTTTTGGATTTAGTTAAAAGTGCGGCAGAGGTTGATAGTGAGGGCGATTTTCCGATTAATCCTTCATGAGAAACCTAAGTCAGTTGTTATTGGTTATTCGTTAGATTGAGTTTTTTTAACCGCAGATATCAGCAGATGAACACAGATGGGATTTTATCTGCGTATATCTGCGTTCACCTGCGGTTAAAAAATCTCGCATAAAATAGTACGATCGCTTATTTACTGCTAATGCGCTTAGCTACAAGACTAGAACTGTCCCCTTGGTGGAATTTGATTCGACCGTCTACCGAGTTTTTATCCTGTAATTTGAGCCAACCGCTACCAAATGCAGGATCGTTCTCGTCATTACCGTCCCATGTAAACTCAAATCGCTGATCCTTTCCATCTTTTACGACTTCGCCGTCAATGTCACCTGATACTAAACCGAATTGAAATTCTCCTGAACCTGTGGGTTCAATCTCGATATAGGCTTCAACTTCCATGTCCAAGTAATCACTATCCCACATTGCCATCTCTGTGATCCGCCATTTGCCGCTATATTGCATTTCTTTCATCCTCCACTTGTATTAATATTCGTCATCTCTCTCACCCAGTTGCGGAAATTCACCTCCGCTTCTACTTCATCTAGCTGCGCTGCTGCCAAGAATTCGTAGAACTTTTCCTTGGGCACGATCGGAAAAGTGGGGCTGACAGATACTTCCAAATACTCATCGTTCTCTAGCTGATAAATTCGCCATTCTCTACCATTGTACCGCCAAAACTCCGGTACTCCCATACTGGCATAGAGAGCTGGCTTATCAATATCAGTATGGGTGATATCTACTTCTACGACTAAATCGGGTGCTGGATCTGTGGCTATATCTACTGTACGACCGGCTACGAGGGGCTGATTTTGGATGTAATAGGCATTATCTGGTTCTGCACCGCGCTCTAAGTCTGATCGATCGAGGGTTGTCGAACCCATTGTTTTGATTTTTAAACCTAGCTCTACAGCCAAAATAATAATCAGTCGTTCGATTAAGCGTGCTGAAAATTCGTGTTCTTCTAAAGGCATGGTAATTTCTAAAATCCCCCGGTCGAATATCAATGTAGCCGCTCGGTTATCGCCTAAAATCTGTAGCAGTTGTTGATAACCCTGCCAAGTAATATTTCTCAACACTACTCGCTTTTCGCCTATGAGTAACGGTGGTGCGATCGGCGCAACAGAAATCATATGTTTACTTCCAGCTATGATATTTCTAGAATAACAAAGAAACAGGCAAGATGCCTGTTCCACAACTAACCAATTATTGAACAGGCAAGATGCCTGTTCCACAACTAACCAATTATTGATTGTGGAACGGGCATCTTGCCCGTTCTTAAAAATAGTCAACAAATTCTATTGACTCTTATCTGTTCTCTGCCGCAAAATAAATTCAGCTAGTGCTAAATCAACGGGTGTTGTGACTTTCAAATTCGTCTCTTCTCCCTCCACAATTTGCACTGGTAAACCGCATTTTTCAAACAAAGCCGCATCGTCTGTCACTTCCCAACCTTTCTGTCGTCCTTCTTCGTGACACTGCTTTAACAATTTCACTTCAAATCCTTGGGGAGTCTGGGCTGCCCACAAATTGCTTCTGTCTGGGGTGTCTCGCACGATCCGACGCTCATCTACGACCTTAATCGTATCCTTGAGCGGGACGGCGACAATCAAGCCCGGGCAGCTCAAGAGGGCCTCGGCAGATCGATCGAACAATTCAGCAGTTGCCAAACACCTCGCGCCGTCGTGAATCAACACTCGATCGGCATTGGGCGGCAAAGCCTGCAAACCGTTGTAAACTGACTCTTGCCTGGTGGCGCCTCCTTTAATCAGTTCCACGGGCTTAACCAAAGATAAATCGCTCAGAATTGCTTTAAAATCAGGAAAATCGTCTGGCTGGCCCATGATGCCAATCCAGCTAATGTGCTGCGAAGCTTCAGCCGCAGCCAAAGTCCAACTCAGCAATGGTTTTCCCAGCAAAGTCAGCAGCAGTTTGTTCCGCTGATTCCCCATCCGTCGCCCTGAACCCGCTGCAGGAATTAATAAGTGCATTTACTAACCGTTTTTAACCCAACTAGATATATATAATAAGAGCGTCCTGTACTTTTGAGTCAGTTGTTTAGCTGTCAGCCAGTAGCTTTTAAGGTCTAGAAATACTATAAGCTGATAGTTGAGAGCCGATCTCTGAGAGCTACCTCGATCAATAATAGCCCGATCGTTTATGATGCGAATACTAGCACTTGTCCCTGGCGGGATTGGCGACCAAATTTTATTTTTCCCTACTCTTGATGACCTCAAGCAGTCTTATCCCGACGCGCAAATTGATGTCATCGTCGAACCGAGGGCAAAGGGCGCTTATCGAGTCTGCAAATCCGTCAAAGAAGTCTTGACGTACAATTTCAAAGACCGCAACGCTATGGCAGATTTGGGCAATTTACTGGGCGTAATTCGCGATCGCGAATACGAAGCAGTAATTTCCCTCGGCCAGCGGTGGACTGTAGGGCTGCTGCTGTGGCTGACCGGCATTCCGCAGAGAGTTGGCTATTCGGGAACCAACGGCGCTCGATTTCTCACTGCTGCTGTACCGTTAAAAACTGAACAGTACGCCGCTTCAATGTACCATGATTTGCTGCAAGGATTTAACATTACAAATCCTTGTCCGGCGATCGCAATTAATGTACCAAAACAGGACATTCAGTGGGCGGAAGCCGAACAACAGCGGTTGGGCGTAAAAGAAAGCGGCTACATTCTAATTCACGGCGGTTCGAGTCAATTAGCTGTGTCTAAAGGTATTGACAAAATTTACCCTACAGACAACTGGAAGCAAATAATTGAAGATTGTCAGCAGCGGCAGCCGAATTTGCCTGTTGTTGTTGTGAAAGGCCCAGAAGATGCAGAGTTCGTGACAAAGTTAGTCGCGTTATGTCCGAATGTAAAAGTTATCTCGCCGGATGATGTCGGCAAGTTGGCTGCCACGATTGCTGCTGCTAATTTGATGATATGTACTGACAGTGCGCCGATGCACTTAGCTGTGGCGGTTCAAACTTATACAATAGCTTTGTTTGGCCCGACTGAACCGGCGAAATTGTTGCCAAAGAGCGATCGATTTTTGGGCATTAAATCTCCTACTGGCAAAATGGCAGACATCTCTCCTCAAGATGTTTTGAAGAAGGTTTGGGGCGGCTAAGAACTAGGATATCTAAGTCAGGACACGGCACTGCCGTGTCCCTACAATTAATTTGGCGATGGTTGTATCTTTCATCTAGGGCGATCGATCATTTTGGTGTAGGGAAACGGCACTGCCGTCTCCTCCTATTTTGGGGGTAGGGAAACGGCATTGCCGTGTCCTCCGTCGCCTAGATTTAGCTTTCTTTTCGTCGATCGCTCTCCTGCTGCAATACCTTCTTCTTTTCCTTAGATTGAGCATACTCAATTCTGCTAAAACCTATCAAGGCCTTGGCGGAAGCAGTGAATTCATCCACTGAGATTTTATGAGAATATAGAAGTCCTACACCTACCATGAGAATCACGGCTGGCAAGGATCTGACGGCACGGTTAATATTGTGGTTCATAACGATTTGCTCTTCTAAATAGTGTTTCTATAACTAGAATACTGGAGCAAAAAGGGAGACGAAAGGGCAGATAGGGCGAGTTTTAATTTGTGTTCTGCCCTAAATTTTAGGGCAGATAGGGCAGGAGATTAAAACCTATCTGCCCTAGTCAGAAACAAGTAATTAAATTAGGATTTACGCATGGGTTCCAGAAACCGGGTTTTTACCGAATCTGCGGGCTAAAACGAAAATTTTTCGTAAAAAACCCGGTTTCTTTGGTGGGAGTGCGTACTAGAATACTAATTATCAGTCCTCTTAACAGGACTTTCGCTATGAGACGGGGAATTCATTCCCTGTCGGACTGTCGGATTATCTAATTAACTAAAACACTAACAACCATACCTAAAAACCTACTATGCACCCACACGATATAGTTAAATCGAGTGCCAAAGGACAAATCCTGCTCAGACAGTTATTTAAGGATAGGAAACCTAAACTGACGAGAGAAGGACTAATGGACCAAGCTAATGTTGGCATGGACACAATTAAGCGCTTACTCGGTACAAAAGGATGTGTTAATGGCGTACAAAGATGGCAAGTTATCAACATAGCTAAAGCATTAGGAATAGAACCAACAGATATTGTTGATCCAAAAGATTGGAATCCCGGAAATTCGCTGCCGCCAGAGTTTGAATCACTTATAGCAGAAAAAATTAAAACCTTTTGCGGCCGCCAATTTGTTTTTAAGGCTTTTCAGGACTTTATAAAGGAAAATCCTCACGGTTATTTTACAATTATCGGGGATGCGGGAATGGGCAAAAGTTCGATCGCAGCCAAATACGCCTCCGAACATAAATCTCCCTGCTATTTCAATATTCTCGTCGAACGCCGCAACAGACCAGAATTGTTTTTGAAGAGCATTCGCCAGCAATTAATTGACCGCTATCAATTGCCAAATTCAGAAGATGCCGATTTACCAACTTTACTGGCAAAGGTGGCGGGAAAACTCACTTGGGGCGAACGTTTGGTAATTGCGATTGATGCACTGGATGAAGTCGAACAAGAACCGGGAGAAAATCTTTTACATTTACCGAAAAATCTTCCCAATAACGTCTATTTTCTGCTGACTAGGCGACCCTATAGCCTCGATAAAAAGCGGCTGTTAGTAGATGTTCCCGAAAAAGAGTTAGATTTAAGAGACGAAAAGTATGTTAATTTCAATCAGGATGATATCAAAAAATATATTCAGTTTGTTTTAGATTCACATTCTAATTATAAAAATGGACTGAGAAACTGGATTCAAACCCGCAACATTAGCGATACAACTTTTGTTGAGAAAGTGGCAGACAAAAGCGAAAATAATTTTATGTATTTGCGGTATGTTTTACCAGCAATTGCTAAGGGCGATTACCCTGACTTGGATTTCAAGCAATTGCCAGACGGACTGGAAGAGTATTATCAAAACCATTGGGTACGGATGAGGATGGATGATAAGCCAGGGCAATTGATGGAGCTCGTCTTGTATATTTTACTAGAGATTAAAACGGCGATTCCCTGGGAAATGATTGCTGGAATTGCCCAGATGGATGAATGCGATGTGAAACAGGTTTTAGAAGAGGAGTGGGTTGAGTATTTGAAAAAGCAGAAGATAGACGGAGAAATCTGCTATACCATTTATCATGCTAGTTTCCTTGATTTTCTGAAAACCAAACGGGAGATGGATTCAAAGCGAAAGATTTTTAAGGCAGTAAATCAACGAATAGTTGACTATGTAAAAAGGAAGAAAGAAGAAAATGAAAACATTCGGTGAAAACAAATTAAAGGTAGAAAGTCCCGCTTTCTTGCGAGTATCTTTGGGTTTGCCATCTAATTTGATAAATTCTGAAAATTTAGGAAAGTATTATCAAGCCCTGACTGATTTTAACTTCCTGATGGCAAAGATTCAGCATCCTGAGTTTGGGGTACAGGCACTTATTGATGATTTCAATTTGGTTGACGATTCAGAAGCATTAAATCACTCAGAGTACAATCCAGAAAAAGTAAAAACTCTGAATTTGATTCAATCGGTACTGTGGATGTCAGCCGATATTTTGGAGCGAGATAATAGAAAACTGGCAGAGCAATTGTTAGGGCGCTTACTGTACTTTAAAATCCCAGAGATTCAGGCAATGCTGGATGTAGCAAAGCAATGGAAAGCAACACCTTGGTTGCGTCCTTTGACATCCTGTTTAACTCCCCCTCGCAGGGGATTACTACGTACCATCAAAGGTCATAGCGACGGGGTAAATGCAGTAGCCGTCACTGCTGATGGGAAGCGGACGATTTCTGGTTCATCGGACAAAACCCTCAAAGTCTGGGATTTAACTACTGGAGATGAACTGTTTACTCTCAAAGGTCATAGCGACTCGGTAAATGCAGTAGCCGTCACTGCTGATGGGAAGCGGGCGATTTCTGGTTCATATGACAAAACCCTCAAAGTCTGGAATTTAACTACTGGAGATGAACTGTTTACTCTCAAAGGTCATAGCGACTCAGTAAATGTAGTAGCCGTCACTGCTGATGGGAAGCGGGCGATTTCTGGTTCATCGGACAAAACCCTCAAAGTCTGGGATTTAACTACTGGAGATGAACTGTTTACTCTCAAAGGTCATCGCTACTCGGTAAATGCAGTAGCCGTCACTGCTGATGGGAAGCGGGCGATTTCTGGTTCACGGGCGATTTCTGGTTCATATAACAACACCCTCAAAGTCTGGGATTTAACTACTGGAGATGAACTGTTTACTCTCAAAGGTCATAGCGACTCGGTAAATGCAGTAGCCGTCACTGCTGATGGGAAGCGGGCGATTTCTGGTTCATATAACAACACCCTCAAAGTCTGGAATTTAAGCACTGGAAAGGAACAATTTACTATTGAAGGTCACAGCGACTCGGTAAATGCAGTAGCCGTCACTGCTGATGGGAAGCAGGCGATTTCTGGTTCATATAACAACACCCTCAAAGTCTGGGATTTAAGCACTGGAAAGGAACAGTTTACTCTTGAAGGTCACAGCGACTCGGTAAATGCAGTAGCCGTCACTGCTGATGGGAAGCGGGCGATTTCTGGTTCATCGGACAAAACCCTCAAAGTCTGGGATTTAACTACTGGAGATGAACTGTTTACTCTCAAAGGTCATAGCGACTCGGTAAATGCAGTAGCTGTCACGGCTGATGGAAAGTTGGCGATTTCTGGTGCAGGGGACAAAACCATCAAAGTCTGGGATTTAGCAACTGGAGATGAACTGTTTACCTTCAAAAGTCCCAGAGAAGTGATAAAAGTAGTAGCAGTCACTGCTGATGGCAAACGGGCAATTCATGCTTCAAGGAGTTCTGCCTCAAAAAAAAACTTTCTCAAAGTCTGGGATTTAATAACTAAAAATGATCAGTTTACGCTCAAAGATCATAGCCACAAGGTAAGTGCAGTAGCAGTAATTGATGTAGTAGCGGTCATTGGTGATGACAAACAGACGATTTCTGATTCATGGGACAACATCTTAAAACCATGGGATGTAACAACTGGAGATTTACTGTTTATTTTAACAGGTCATAGCCGCAAGGTAAAAGCAGTTGCCATTACTCCTGATGGTAAGCGGGCGATTTCTGGTTCATACGACAAAACCCTCAAAATCTGGGATCTAACAATTGGAGATGAACTGTTTACACTTGAAGGTCACAGCAAATCGGTAAATGCAGTAGCAGTTACTGCTGATGCGAAGCGGGCAGTTTCTGGTTCAGATGACCAAACCCTTAAAGTTTGGGATTTAGTAACTGGAAAGGAAGAGTTTACTCTCAAAGGTCACAGCAACTCGGTAAATGCAGTTGCTGTCACTGCTGATGGGAAGCGGGCGATTTCTGCTTCAAATGACAACACCCTCAAAGTCTGGGACTTATCGAGTAAAAGTGTCATTGCAAGTTTCACGGGTGAAAGTTCGATCGCCTGTTGCGCTATTGCACCCGATGGACTCACAATTGTGGCAGGCGACGAATCCGGCCGCGTATATTTCCTGCGGCTAGAAGGGATGGAGGAACTAAAATGAATTCCTCACCTCTCTCAACTCCCATCTCTACCGCTGCTTACCCAAGGGAATTTCAGCAACTCCTGCGAGAAAAAACCGAGAATTTTGTCGGCCGCAAGTTGGTTTTTTCTGCCATTTCCGACTTTCTGAACTCCCACAGCCGCGGTTATTTCACAATTGTCGGCACTCCCGGCTGCGGCAAAAGTTCCATCCTCGCCCAATATGTCACCGCCCATCCTCGCAGTATCTATTACAACGCTGCAGTTGAAGGCAAAAATCGAGCTGAAGATTTTCTCGCTTCTGTCTGCACTCAACTGATTGACAAATACCTTGCCGCCAATGGGGAAACATCGGAAATTGTCAAACTCAGATCTCAACTTCAAAATCTCGAATCTGATGATGGGAGTTGGTTTCTGTCTTTGTTGCTTCAGCAAATTAGCGATAAATTAGCCGATCGCCAAAAGTTGATAATAGTCATTGATTCTGTAGACGCGATCGCCCGCACGAGTCAGCCTCCCAGTACCAATCTGTTTTACCTTCCGAGATATTTGGGCGATCGTACTTATTTTATCCTCGCCCGCCGCCCGTTCTTGAGAGAGAAATCCGGTTTGTTAATTGAAACCCCCTCTCAAACTCTCGATTTAAGAGATTATCCCGCCCAAAATCGGGAAGATGTCCTTAACTACATTCAGCAATACCTATCAACCGCACCGGATTTAACTCAACCCGAATTCTGCCAACAACTCGCCACTGTCAGCGAAAACAATTTTATGTATCTGAGTCAGATGTTAAGGGCGAGCGGCGAGAATTCACACCCCGATGCTAATCTGGGAGAGTCCTCACTTGTCTCTGAACTTCCTCCCGGTTTAGCAGCGTATTATCAAAACCACTGGCTGCGGATGACAGGTGATGGCTTATCGGCGATCGAGTTATCTGTGCTGAATGTTTTGGTACAATCCACAACAGGTTTATCTGTAAGTGCCATATCCAATATAATTGATGAGGATGAATACGAAATTGAAAAAGTGTTAGACAATTGGATTGAATTCTTAGATATGCAAGAAATCGGAGGAGTAGTTTGCTATAGTTTCTATCATGCCAGCTTCCGCGAATGGCTGCGCCAACAATCTATTTTAGAATGACGAGCGCACCTTTTCTCCTCAGTCCGCGCAGGCGAACTTTGTTGGTCTAGATGCGATTTCAATCGCCGAGTGAGTTATATTAAAAACAATACAACAATGAAACGAGCAGTATTTCTTGACCGAGATGGCGTTCTCAATATCGAAGCTGGTTACATTCACCAACTAGAAGATTTGCACTTAATCCCCGGAATAGCTGAAGCTGTACGCCGTTTAAATGACCAACAAATATTTTGCTGTTTGGTTTCTAATCAATCTGGTCCGGCGAGGGGCTATTATCCGGTTAGCCACGTAGAAGCTTTGCATCAACGCCTGTGTCAGTTATTAGAAAAAGAAGGGGGAGCGAGGCTAGATGCTCTTTATTACTGCCCTTATTTGAGCGAAGCAGAAGGCGGAACAAACCCCGAATTCACGCGATATACGACTTGGCGAAAACCGAATACGGGGATGTTGGTAGCCGCAGCTTGGGAACACGATTTGGATTTGCCGAATAGTTTTATGGTGGGGGACAAAGCGACTGATGTTGATATGGCTCACAATGCTGGCTGTACTGGCATTTTGGTGCAGACTGGTTACGGAGAAAGCGTGTTGAGCGGAGAGTATCAGCATCATACTAAACCAGATTTTATTGCAGCCAATTTAGCGGCGGCGGTTGAGTGGATTTTGCAACACTTTGATGATTAGAAAACCTATTTTTAGGGTGCGCACTGCGCGCCTTATCCTTTAGAAAACTGGGTGAAACCGATTCTACACAAACTTTCGTCTGCTGCTCGACTGAGCTTTGCCGAACGTCCTTCCCGGACTAAGGAATAAAGATAGAAAACTTCAAGATTTACTGAATTTTGCAGGAAAGGGCAACGTAAGGAAGCGCGACTGTGAAAATCGTACCAACGCCCATTTTGCTTTCGCAGGCGATCGCGCCTCCTTGCAATTCCACAGCTTTTTTAACAATTGTTAATCCCAAACCGTTACCTTTAATCTTTCCAGTATTCTTGCAGCGGTAGAACATTTCAAATATTTTCCCTACTTCGGTTTCTGGGATGCCGATACCTTCGTCTCGGATGCGCATAATTAGTGAGGGAGAGTTAATATTTGTAAATTGGGGATTGTTAAACAAACACTGAGGAGATAAGCAGGAAATAGCTTCTTTGTCTCCCTCGCCTGGTTGACAGTATTCCAATTCCAAGGTGACTTGTCCGCCGTTTGGCGAATATTTGATGGCGTTGACGATTAAGTTAGAAATAATGCCGTGCAGCAATTGTTGATCTAATATCGCGCTGGTAACATTTGAGGGGATTAATGTTAGTTTGTGCTTGGTTTCATTTCCTAACTGCAATTGAGCGAGCAAGTCTTGACAAAATTCGACTAAATTAATCGGTAATGGATTGCATTTGAGTTTTCCTGCTTCTGCTCGGCCCATGAACAGCATATCGTCGATTAGCTGGTTCATCTTTTGGGTAGCTGAGTGCACCAGTCGCAGGGTTCTGACTTGGGATTCGTCACTGCTGCGAGTTCGATCGAGCTTTAGGAGTTCCGCAGAGATTAAAATCGCGTTGAGCGGGTTGCGCAATTCGTGAGCCGCCATTGAAATATAATGGTTTTGGCGGTGCGATTTTTCTTCCATCGACTCTCTGGCTGCTTCCGAAGCTTTGAGAGCTTCTCGCATCTGGGTTTCCATTTCGTGTCTGTGCAGGGCAATCTCGATCGCCACCCGTAAATCATTTTGTTGAAATGGTTTGATAATGTAACCGAATGGATCGGTAAGTTTCGCTCTTTGCAGCGTTTTATCGTCGGCATAAGCTGTTAAAAATACTGTCGGCACATTCCTCTTAATTCGGATTTTTTCTGCCGCTGTTACTCCGTCCATGTCACCTTTAAGCACGATGTCCATCAACACCAAATCGGGCGGGTTTTCTATAGATTTTTGAATAGCTTCTTCTCCTGAAGAAACTGTAGCGGTTACTGCATATCCCAGTTTTTTTAATCGACCTGCTATGTCTTGCGCTACAATAACTTCGTCTTCGACAACCAAAATTTTTATAGGGTTCATTTTTCCTTAAATGCGTCGCTGATAATTTAACTCTTTAAAAATTAGAGTGTAGCAGGTTCCACAGTGACTGTCAATGGTAATACTTGCCTCTAATTGGCAAGACAACATTCTCACTAATCGCAATCCTAATGTTTCCGCATTTTCTACGTCGAAATTCGCCGGGAATCCGCTACCATTATCTTGAATAATTAATTGGAGTTGCTGACAACTTAATTCATTAAATTTTATGTTAATTTCACCTGCCAAACTTTGGCTAAAAGCATATTTTAAGGAATTAGAAACTACTTCGTTAATAATTAAACCGCAAGGAATTGCTGTTTCTATGTTTAAATAAATTGGAGCAAGGTTGAGCTTGAATTGGATGGCAGTGTTGCCGCACCCAAAAGATTGATACAAATTAGCAACCAAGTTTTCGACGTAGGGGGGGAGAGCGATGCGATCAAGATGTTCGGATTGATACAGTTGCTCGTGAATCAGAGCCATTGAATGAATGCGGGTCTGGCTGTCTTCAAATAAAGCTAGTGTGGGTTCGTCTTCAATGTATTGAGCTTGAAGTTCCAGCAAGCTGGAAATTACCTGCATATTATTTTTGACTCGGTGGTGAATTTCTTTGATCAATACTTCTTTTTCGCGGAGTGCTGCTTGGATGCGGGCCTCGGTAAATTTGCGATCGCTGATATCTTCGGCAATACCCGCGACGCGGTAAATTTTGCCCGATTCGTCGTAAATGGGAAAAGCTCGATCGCACACCCAGCGAATTGTGCCGTCTGGCAGAAAAATCCGATATTCGGTATTGGTGGATTCGCCCTGCAACACTAGCCCCATTGCCTCTTCCAACAGGCGTTTATCTTCTGGATGCACCCACTCCATCATTTTTAAGGGCTCAGCATACAGTTCTTCGCGACTGCGCCCCCAGATTTGTTCGTAAGCTGGACTCAGATACAATAAATCTGTGAATTCAGCAGACATTAGCCAGACGGAATCTTGGATATTTTCTGCTAACTGGCGGAAGCGTTCTTCATTTTCACGGATAGTTTTTTCTGCCTGTTTGCGTGCGGTAATATCTACTGCAATGCCCACGATGCGGTAAACTTTACCAGATTGATTTCTAATCGGAAAAGCCCGATCGCGAATCCAGCGGGTTTTGCCGTCCGGCCTGACAATTCGATATTCTATCTCGTCTTCCGACTCAATTTGTCTAGTTAAATTAGCAATAACGCGCTCGCGATCCTCTGGATGGAGGGAATCTGCAAAAAAGCGCCCGTAAGCATACAAATCAGCGCAGCTTCTGCCCCAAATCTTTTCGTAACCCGGACTGATATAAATAATTTCCTGGGGTTGAACGTTTACCATCCAAAACACCCTTTCAATGTTTTCTGCTAGCTGTCGGAATCTTTCTTCGCTTTCTTTCAGGGCTGCTTCGGTTTCTTTGCGATCGCTAATATCTTCTGTCACTACTACATTGTAAATTGCCCCGCTCAGCGGTTCTTTGATTAGCGATACTGTAATATTTACCCAAACTAGCGTGCCGTCTTTGTGCAGCAAGCGTTTTTCCATTTTAAAACTGTCAATTTCCCCGGCAAATAATTTATTGTTTTGTTCTAAATCTGCATCTATATCTTCTGGGTAAGTAACGTCCATCCAAGTTCGGGACAGCAGTTCGCTCGCACTATATCCCAGTATCTCGCAGAATTTTTGATTGACTCGCAAATAGCGGCCTGTTTGGTCAGGGTGGGTAATGCCGACTGCCGCTTGTTCGACGGTTGCCCGAAAGCGTTCTTCGCTATCTCTGAGGGTGGCTTCTGCTTTTTTGCGATCGCTAATATCGCGCTGCGCGCCAAAATACCCGACGATTCTGCCGTGGGAATCGTAAATACAAATATAGTCGCCTTCTAGCCAAAATAAAACCCCGTCAAACTTGCGATTGTCATTTTCGATGTGAATTCTGCCCGCATCGAAAAATTGCCTCATTATCTCTCTGCCGCCCGTCAAGTTGTGCGATAAGAAAGAGTAAAGCGTCCGACCAATAAACTCTTCCCTAGTACCTCCGTATTGAGCTATCAAAGCATCGTTTGCCTTCGTTACCCGCCCGTTAGCAAATACGTAATCCAAGACTTTTTCTTTGTTAACTGTATCGTCCCAGTGTATGGGTTGGTCCAGCATCATAAAGAAAAAGCCATCTAAAGATTGAGAGAAAAACAATTCTAGCTGTTCCTGGCTTTCCCGCAGAGCTTTTTCGGCGCGCCAGCGAGAGAGAATTTCTTCCTGCAATTGATCGTTTGCAGTTTTCAAGTCTTCAGTGCGCTTGTGATATTTAATTTCTAGCTGATTTTTGATTTCTTCCAGCGCTATTTCTGCCTGTTTTTTTTCGGTAATATCTTGGGTAACGACCATGCCGGCAAAAATTTCTTCCCGGTCGTTTTTGACGGGAGCAATTGTTGTTGAATAAACGCGACCGCCGTATTTATATTCAAAAGTATTCTCTTTTCCTGCCAAAGCAGCGCAATATGTAGTCTCAAAAAGGGGCAAATCTTCAGGTGGCGATACTTCCCACAACGTTTTGCCTTCCAACAGTTCTTTGGACAAACCAACTACTGCCAAACCTTGGCCGTCAACCAGGGTATAGCGCAAATCGCGATCGAACAAAAACACTGAACCATTCGGATAATGTTTGATGAGAGTTCGGTACATTTCCTGGCTTTTTTCCAGAGATGCGATTAACTGAATGCGATCGTCCTCGGTGCTATCAAATTCAGTTACGGAACCCGAAGAGTCTGCATTCTCGACTGCTTTAAGTTGTGCTTCTAATTTCTGGCACAATTCTCTCTGCTGCTGCAAATCCTCTTCAAGTTGCCGAATTTTTGCTTTTTGCTCTGCTACTAATGCTTCGCAGGTTTCCAGAGGTCGATCGATCTTGGTAGGATCAATACACATAATTGCTCTAGGTTTGGCAGTTGCGGACTTGAGCTTTTTCAAGCCCATACTAACAAAGCTCAAGCCTTCACTGCATTAGCCAAAGTTTTTCTTAACTTCTTCCTTCTTCCTTCATTTAGGAACTCCCGCCGTCAAGACTTCATGGCCCTCCATTGTCACCAAAACATCATCTTCAATTCTCACGCCAATACCGCGCCATTTTTCAGGAACCTCCGGCTGTCCTTCAACAGGCTTAATATAAGGAGAAATATAAATCCCCGGTTCCACAGTCAGCACTTGTCCTGCCTGCAAAACTTGCGGATTTTCTCCGTACTGATAAACGCCGACATCGTGCACGTCCAGTCCCAGCCAATGACCAGTGCGGTGCATATAAAATGGCTTGTATTTCTCTTCTTTAATAATCTCTTCAATGTCCCCCACCAAAAGTTTTAAATCCATTAAGCCTTCCACCAAAACGCGCACTGCCGTTTCATGAATTTTGCTGTAAGGATTTCCGGTATAGACTTGACTAATTGCCTGCAATTGTGCTTGCAAAACTAAGTCATAAATTATCTGTTGTTCAGTTGTAAATTTGCCGCTAACAGGAAAGGTGCGAGTAATATCGGCGTTGTAGTACCCGCAAGCACAACCGGCATCTATTAGCAGCAAATCGTTTTCCTGCATTTGCCGATTGTTTTCGATGTAGTGGAGGACGCAGGCATTGTAACCTGATGCAACAATTGAAGGGTAAGCGGGAGTGCAGCCATTTAAGCCAAAAGTATGTTCTATTTCAGCTTGAATTTCATATTCGTATCTGCCCGGTTTGGCGAATTCTTGGGCGCGGTTGTGCGCTGCAACTGAGATATTAGCCGCTTTTCGCATTAATGCTAATTCTGTTTCGCTTTTCACCAGCCGCATCGGGTGTAAAATGATGTTGGAATCTTCGATTGCTGTCGGGCCTGTGCCGCGTTTTGGGTAGGTTGCCATCAAGCGCTGCCAGTGATTGAGGACTGTTTGGTCGAAACTACGATCGCGCCCGAAGTGGTAGTATATGCGATCGGCTTTTTCTAAATATTTCGGCAGTTTTTCCGCAAGTTCGGCGATGGGGAAAGCTTCATCCGCGCCGTAAAGTTCTTTAGCGCCTTCTACTCCGGCGCGATAACCGTGCCAAGTTTCTTTTTCCAAGTCTTTTGGCTGCACAAACAACACAAATTTGTGTTCTTCGTGGTGCGGCGCGAGCACTGCTACCGCCGCAGCTTCGTTGAAACCGGTCAAGTAGAAAAAATCGCTATCTTGTCGGTATGCGTATTCTACATCGTTGTGCATTACGGCTGCGGGCGCGCTGTGAAATATCGCCGTCCCGCTGCCAATTTTTGCCATTAACTGTTCGCGTCTTTGCCGGTATTCGGTGGGGTTTGTCATCCGATTTTAGATTTTAGATTTTAGATTTTAGAGTGAGTGTAATATTAACACTCGGCGGTTGAAATCGCTGCTTGTCCGGCTTGCACCCGCAAGCCCAGGGTTGAAGATATAGGCGATCAGTTTTTTTTCTGGGTATACTTATTTATTCTATTGTTCTGCGATCGCCAATTTACAAGTATAGTCAACCAGCCGAGACAAAGATGAGTTGCGATCGACTAAAGTCCATCTCGGATCGAAATTAGACCAATTTTCGCCATCTTCGCTAACTCTAACAGTTCTAAACTGTCGCTGCTGGCAGTTAACTTCCATTTGCGCCAACAATTTCTCGTTACTAAACTGTTGAGTTCCTAAGCTGTTGTGCCTTTAAATAGGGTATAATAAAAAATGAGTTTAGTCAATCTCTACAAAAATGCCAGCTAAAAACC
>NZ_JAUBPS010000040.1:0-64729 GCF_036700865.1 Microcoleus sp. S13C4 | reverse complement strand
CGATGAAACTTGCCCCCCGAATTTATCCGTGGGGTCAATGCTTCAATTCTTTAATCTAAAATCTAAAATCTAAAATCTAAAATCGATTGACCCCAGCAAGGGGATTGCTATAAAATCAACAGGAAGATTTTTTGAACCGCAGATGAACGCAAATAAACCCTGATACAATTGCATCAGCGTTCATCCCTGTTCATCCCGTGATATCTGCGGCTTAAAACTCTCAACTTTAGATTTTAGATTGGTGAAAGGAGGGCGATACACTCGGATTGCTTTAATTGGCACTTTGCCGCCTGTTTCAGGAAGGATTTCGAGGAGGTGTTTGGAGTTGCTCAAATTCTGAGCCAATGTGGTAGAATACTCGCGGCTTGAATCTGCAATCTTTGGGGGAACGTATGAATCAACAAACATCGGTCGCACCTGCCAGGAAATCTCAAAGCCTTTAGGCGTCGGTTTTTTAGAGTATTCATAGGCATTTTTCAGCCACCAGTTTCTCGGTTCAATCACGACCCGGCCCGAGTTTGAGACAAACAATTTGTCGTTTGTACCGCTGCCGTCGTAACCTGTTTTAGAACCTACAACGTCAAATTTAAACTTGCTGGCGTCGCTGTTAATCTCAGTAATTATGGTTTTCCAATCTTCGACGATTAGCGGTTTTTGGCTGGATACTTGGATGATTGCCGGCCAACCGACGCCAAGAGTAACGCTAGGTCTGGTAATGCTGTAAAGTTCAGGAAATTCTGAGGGTTTTTTGCCGTCGATCGCAATTTTAGCAGAAATTGCCTTGCCGTTGAAGGTTTTATCAGCGATCGCATCTATTCTATTTCCTTCAAATGCTAAAACCAACTTGCCATCTTTCCACTTAACATCGCTGCCAAGTGTATAGGTTTTAACTAAATCTTGCTGCGGCGGTTGAGGAGAATTTGGCTTGTATCGCAGGTGCTGTTTTATGAGATCAGCGAGGAGAAAATTTCCCCAATCGTTGAGGTGAATGCCATCGATCAATAGCTGTTTTGGCTGCAAGCGATTGTCTTTTAAATACCGCATCCAAGGTTCACGAATTTCGGCTATTTCGCAGCCGTATTTATCTGCCAACTCAGGCAGCCATTTAGTAGAATGAGTGTTGTGCCATTCGTATCTGCTGACTGAATTTGGATCGTCGCTGTTGCCTGTCGGCATCCAGTCGATGTGGTCTGAATGCAAGAGTATTTCGCTAGCAGTGCGGCTGCGGACATTGGCAATTATGGCTTCGTAATCTTCATCGCCTCCGTAGACGTGAAAAATTAGCAAGTCGGGATAAAAAGGATACAAATCGTGTTCGCTGGGACGGATTAAAATCGGGGCGGCAAATCCTCCGATTGCTCGATTTTCCACAATCAAATCTGCATTGGGAAATCGCTGTTTCAAATCATTCACTACATCTTTCCACCAATCTTGTTCTGTGATGGATTGACCGTAGAATAGGATACGCACTTGGCGGCGGTCTGTTGGAGTGCTAGCTGCAAGTAGCCCCATCGTCCTTTGAATCCTCGCTCCAAAAGTAGCATTATTTGCAATAGGAGCGGGTGGGGGGAATGGCGTATCGGCCGCTATTTTTTTGATGAGGGGAACTAACAGAAAGCTCAGACACAAAAAAAGCAGCCACAAGTAGCGATAAATCTTGGATTTTATGCTATTTCCTTGGTGTTTTGCCATTGTTTTATTTTTCCCTGTCCGTTTCACTTCGCTTAAGGCGACTGTGGGATGAATGCTACGCCTCTAATCAGTAGCTGTAGCGTGCTTATGGGGGCACCTCACCAGTAGCTGTAGTGTAGGCTGTATGGAAATATATTACCAAATTGAGCGAGACAAAAAGTGATATAATGCCAGCTAATTAATTGCAGGAGATCGATCGCACGTCAAATGGATTACAAAACAGCCCGCAGTTTTCTGATCGACCAAGGAACCGCCCTGGAAACCAAGAAAAATCCCGACGCCTTCCTGATGCGTCTCAAACAAGGTCAACCGCCCGTACCCGGACAGGTGACATCGATTTTATTAGCTTTAAAAATATTGTTTGAAGGGCTGCAAGAATCTCCAATGCTCGATCGACAATTAATCTCGGCACTGCATTTACTGTCAGTAGAAGGTTTGCTGCAATTTGAAGCTGGACTCCGCAGAGGAGTTTCTTGGCCACCGCTGCTGAAGGAAGACTTAAATCGAATTGCGATCGCAGTCAAGAATATCTTTTCCGGCGTCTGGCAATAATTAGCTCGGCAACCGCCAATCCCGATACCCACCCCCAGCAAACTCAATTTTTTTCTACATTTTTTTCTACAATTATTTGTAATATTTTATGTTAATCTTGCTACATTTACCCTCAAATTGTGGCATCTTAATATAAGAATCGGTTCTAAACCGCAATTGGAGAAACTACTCATGAACACCGAAGAAAAAGCTAGACTACTAATTGCACGAGAAAGGCAGCATAGCGAACACTTGCACGACTCTATGCTCAACCGTTCCTCCCACGAGCTAGAAACACCTGGGGAGGGAATTGCTGAAGAAAAAGCCAGAGAATTAATGGCTCAAGAAAGGCAGCACAACGAACACCTGCACGACTCTATGTTAAGCCGTTCTTCCCAAGAGGTAGAAGCATCGATCGCATCCGACGACACTCACACATAAATTGTGTTAACACAAGACTTACGGACACACACCAAGAAACCGGGTTTTTATACCATAACAAAGGGCTGTAAAATGTTTTTGTGTAAACAACCAGGTTTCTGCGTTTCGGAAGAGTTCAGTACAGCAAAACTCTACTCAAATCGAGGATAATTTTAGGTGCAATCAAAACAGCCCCTGCTCGGTTGGCAGCCGCTATCACAAATCTCCACCCGCCATATATAGCAATAGAAAATGCCAATTTCTATTGCTCGCGAAAGCTTTCGAGGGATGCCAAAAGAGCTGGCAGTCCCGCTAGCGCGGCCGACACCAGAGCCTCATCTTTGTAAACTCGCGATCGGAGAATACGGGTACTTTTAGACGCAGAGGTGAAAGAGCCTCGCCATGGGGAATTTCCGGTTTCAATCGGCCCTAAGTTTTTTGTTTCTCGCGTCACGAACAACATAGCAGTATCCTCGCAGTATCGTCAATTAATCCCTAAATATGCGCCCGTAAAATTTCTCAGGGCTTGCTGTATGTTTCTATTATTACTCAGGTAGGTAACAGAGATGAAACCATGCAATAATTATTCACGATAGTCAGGGATCAACTTAAACTACATAACTACTTTTATTTATTTGTTACAGGGCGCGTTTGTTTCAGCCGATCGCCCACAGCAACTCAGGCACCAGACAGCAAAATCACCCATTTCACAAGAGGAACGCGGATCAATGATGCTAACTCTTAGTCCAGCAACAGTTATAAGTCAAATCAGGCCTACTGTGCAAAGCTTGTCTGACGGAGACTACCGCTACCGAGACTCCTTTGTGTTCGATCGACCTTTCAGAGAAATCCAATTTCGCAAACAAGACAAATACATCACCGGCAGCGATTCAGACAAACGCACTGGCAAAAGTTACTGCTTCCGGGGCATCCCACAGCACAACAACATTATTAACATCACGGTAGCCATCGAAATTTCCCCGAAAACAGCACAGAAAACCGAGTGGAAATTAGCACCGGGAAACCCCATTAATTTCGACAAGCTTTATCCGCTGCAAGCTGGACCGGGATTAGAATTGTACAAATGTTTGACAGCTTTTTTACCCAGATTGAAGGATTAGTTATCTCAATTCCGGCTGCGCCGGAATGATATAGAGGAGACGGCACTGCCGTCTCCTGATTTCGGGTAATATTAATTCCGATGCAACCGGAATTGATATTATTTGTTATTTGTTAATCGCTTTGGCTTGTTAATAACGAATAATATTCGTTAACAGTTAACAGTCAACAGTCAACAGTCAACAGCGTCGCCCTGAGCGTAGTCGAAGGTTCAACCGTCAACAGCCAACATTTAACTCCCTAAGAACCAGCATTTTCCAATTCTTCCCGCAGCATTTCCCGGTAGACTTTCGGCAAACGAGAACTCATAGAATTGTTCTCAATTCCATATCCCAAACTCGTCCAAGTTCCCGAAAGCATCCGCAATACCTCAGTTAATCTTTCCTGCCGCAACATCTCAGGAATATCAGCTTTCCAAAACTTGCGATCGCTCAACCAAGCATAAACCACAGCATCCTGATCTTCGGGTTCAAAACTGTAATCTTCCCAGAATAAAAAATTAGCACGACGGGCGTGATAGCGCTTAGCCTTATCCTTCCAAGTTGTAGTCAGAAATTGATACCTGCCCGCTGCCGTAGTACACTGGCCACGATTTGGGCCATTAACAATCTTCACGCACCAGTCAGGATGGCGACTCAAATCTAATATATATTTGCCACCGTAAACAACGTGATAAGGGCGAGCAACATTCGACTCGCTAGCAGAAATAGTTCGCATCAGAGCCCGAAGGTAAGGATCGCCGTTTTTCATAGCCAGCGGTGGCACTTTTTTCACCCCGCTTACCGACTGCGACAACTGCTGATTTCCCCGCAAACTGTCAACCAAAAAAACACCGCTGCCAATCACAGCGCCGATTAAAAGTAGAAATCCGAGGATTTGAAGCTCTGATCGCCTCAGCAAACCTCTTTTTCGACGGCCCAATTTCTCAGCTTCTAGCCAAGTCATTTCCATTTCCGAAATTTCGGCTAATTTTCGAGCCACCCGCATCCGGCGCACGCGAAAATCGTATTGATATAGCGGCGCAGCTAACAGCGTTAAACTCGATAAAATCCCCGCCAATTTAATCAGCCAGAAATCTAATTCACCCGCTATGGCAACATTTGTCAGAGTAGATATTCCTGTTAGTAACTGGGTCGGATCGATCGATCGCGCTGGCCAATAAAAAATCGCAAGTTGCACCAACAGCGACAGATTAAATGCAAAAAAAATCACTACAACAGCATTCAAGCCTTCTCGCAAATGCGATCGAATACCCGTATGCCGGCGCTTGAACTTGCGCGCAACGCGAAAGCGCCCCGGCAGCATAATTAGTAAGGGATTTAAAATTTTGACTGCTAAAAAGTGACAAACAAAAAACACAGGCAACTGAATCAGCCAAGCCGCCAGCAGTAGAGTCAGAAAGCCGATGTCGTCGCTGACAAACGGAAGGCCCCTGCGAAGGACAAAACTAAAACTCTGAGCGAGAGCAAATGCCCTTAACCACGAAATCGGATAGGGGAACCAAGCTGGCCACTTGAGAGTTTTCATGCTGAGAGAGGGAAATTTCAACGGCGAATCATAAAACTATTAAGATTTTGCCAGATTTGGCGATCGGAAAATTGGTGTAGCGTGCGTCAGCCCAAATCTTTGACTCAAATCAAAGTGTTTTTTGTCTGACGCACCGAACCCAAGCGAGCCTAATTCAATCAAACCACGCCGGCAAACAACTCCTCAAAACTCTTTTGCGGAGCCTCCGACTTAGCCACAATTTCCACAACCTTGTTGCGAGAAGTCGGCTGAAACAGCGCCTCCACGCACACTTGGGCTACCTTAGTGCGGGGAATGCTGCTCTCAAACATTTTGTCCGCACCAGTCATGACGATCGCATCTGAATTATCCTCATTTTTGAGACCGCCGGGACGGACGATCGTATAAGTCAAACCGCTTTTTTGCAAATATTCCTCGGCTTGCTTCTTCCAAACCAGAATCAGCCAGAACAAATTCAGCGGGTGAAAAAATTGAGAGACGCACAGAGAAGTCACCAGCACAAAATGCTCAATTCCCTTAGCCTTAGCTGCATCCACCAAATTTTTAGTACCTTCAAAATCCACCTTGTAAGGCGCTGTCGGGTCAAAACCAGGGGCCGCCCCTGTCGCGCACAGCAATACCGTACTATCGCCGATGGCATCGCCCAGGGAAGTCGCATTTAATACATCCCCAGTCACTAACTCAGCCTCCGGTGGTAAAATTTGTCTAGCTGTGTCTAGATTTCGGACTAAGGCGCGCACGGGAATACCTCGCTTGACTAATTCTGCGACGATTCGGCGGCCAGTCTGACCTGTGGCTCCTGCTACAAATGCTTTCATAAGTCGAGTTATGCTGAACTAGGGTAAGTTTTGTTACTATCAATTTCTCAATTGTAGGGAGGAAACTTCCTTAACACATCCCCAACCAGATTGATTGGCGTGTATAACAGGAGAGCATAATATGAAGCACGATTCCGCTGAATATCAAACTGTTGAAGCTTCTGAGGAAAATTACTACCCAGATGCGAGTTTCCAACAGCCCGAAAGTGGAAGCGCGGATGCAGGTGAAGAAGTTGAGCCGATTTGGTTTCACACGCATTTTGAAGACAGCATGGAGATGTACGCGGATGCGGAGACGGTGGCGAAGCATTTGAACAACCACAAGACTTGGTTTTGCCAGTGCGCTTCGCCGATGAAGGCCCAGCCGCTCGGCGAAAACGGCTACGATTTATTAATAGGGCGTTTTGGGGCTTTCGGCTACCGTGTTGAAGCGAGAATTGGTTTAGAGTTGCTGCCGCCTGACGCTGAAGGCTGCTATTTGATTAAGACTATTCCGGTTCCGAATTATACCTCGCCTGGGTATGAAGTGGATTTTCGATCGGCGATGAAGCTAGTGGAGATACCCTCTCAGGAGTTTGCCGCCGATTGGCCGAGCTCGGAACGTGCTAAGCTGCCGCCTGCGATTACCATTACTACCTGGAAGCTGGATTTGGCTGTGGGGGTTTGCTTTCCCAAGTTTATTCGATCGATGTCTCAGCCTTTGATAGAAAAAACCGGCGATGCGCTTTTGGAAAAAATTATCAAACAAGTTAACCGACGCTTGACTTATAAAACTCAGGTGGTTTTTCACGAAAGTTTGGGCATTCCTTTTCCGAAAAATCCTAAGAAACATTAACACTACTTACGCTCTAACCTGTACTGCATTTAAATTGTATGTTAAGTGCGGGATCTCCTGGCCAACCCCTACTCCCCACCAGAGTAAAGATTTATTTTACTCTGCAATTTAAATGCGGATTAGCTTAACTCACATTTGTAGGGTGTGCACTGCACACCTTACTCATAAGTGCGATCGTAATAACTCATACCATTGTAGATTTTAGACTTCGGCGTGAGCGCTCAGTCGCACAATTTTAGATTAAATGATTGGGAATAAATGATTGTGTATGGGTTGGGATTACGAGCCTACAGTTGCTTTTTTGAAACTAATATAGCAATCCTTGCAGGAGTCGTAAATTTTTTCCCCAACCCCAACCCTCCCCCAACCCGCTGAGAGAAAGTAAGAAATTCACAAATTATTTAGGATTGCTATATGCGGATTTCTTATCAGCGGAATGAGTTTTTATTATGATTGGTCAATTTAGCACAGGGTTGGACACAAGAGTTTCAAGTCAGATGCCATCAACTTCGACAGCATTGTTATTAAAAAATTCTGTTTCTGTCATAAAGATTTTCCTCCTTATTGCCTCATGATTAAGAAGTGTAGCGGACGCATTTCAAAGCTGCCTCCGATCGCCCTCGGAAACCCGCAAGTGTCTCAGATCACAAGGCCGATCGATCACCCTCACTGCCAAAAAACCTAAAATTATGTCAAATTAAGTAAAGGGTGATCGAAGAAGTCTTGCCATATCCGTAGAAAGTTATGACAACAAAACTAAGAGCTACAGAAAAAAAAATGGAGATAGACTGGCAGCAATGGAGGGCCGACCAAGAACTAATTCTCAATCAAGTAGACAATGCGATCGCTTTGTTCGACTCGTCTGACTGCTTAGTTTTGTTTAACAAAAAATTGGCCGGAATCTGGGAACTGTCCCCAGAATGGCTGGCAACAAAGCCGAAGTGCCACTTGCTGTTTGCGGAAATTGTCGATCGGGGTTACTTGTCTGTTCAACAGTGGCAAGAGTTTCAGCAAGCACTCGAAAAATGTCAGCATGAAAGTTTATCATTTTATTTCGAGCAATCCAATGGGGTTTGTTTGGAGGTGTGCGCCACGATTACCAACAGCGGCGGACGGCTGTTTACCTTTCGAGATGTGACGGTATACCAAAACTCCCAAGCTAGCTTGAACGCAGAAGTCAGGCGGCTGAGCTTTCTTTTAGGTTTAACTGAACGCCTGCAAAAGTCTGACAGTTTGCAAGAAATAGGTCAGTTTGCCCTCACCTATCTGGTAGGGGCAATGAATGCTGCTTTCGGAGATGTCAAGGTGATTAGCGGCAAGGGAAACGATCGGCAAGCGTCGGGGATTTGCAACCAAGTTTCTAGTCAATTTTTGGCTACTTACGGGGAACCCGTAGTCGCAGGAATGCAAGAATTGCTCGACAAAGGCATTCCTTACGGCATCGGTTTGCTGTGGGAAGTGGTCAAAACTGGTAAACCTTTGCTTGTCGAGGATTATGCCCAGCATCCCAATGCCGTGCCGGAATTTCGGCATCCGGGAATCGGACAACTGGGCATTTTTCCGATCGCAGCTACCAACGGCACGATCATCGGAGTGCTGACGCTGGAGTCCCGCAACATCAAAAAACTGCAAGCCGCTGTCCACCAAGAAGTGCTGGAGGCTGCTTGCCGGACTCTGGGGGCGGCGATCGAGCGGGCTCAGACACAAGAAAACCTGCGCCAAGTTAACGAAGAATTAGAGTATTCTTCTCAGTTGAAATCTGAGTTTTTAGCCTCCATGTCCCACGAATTGCGGACGCCTCTTAACAGCATTCTCGGCTTTTCTGACTTGCTGCTGCGGCAAACAGCCGGACAGTTGAGCGATCGACAAATTAACTATGTAGAACTGATCGAAAAAAGCGGCCAGCACTTGTTGCAGCTAATCAACGATATTCTTGATCTTTCTAAAATTGAAGCGGGAAAAGTAGAACTCAACTTACAGCCTATTCGCGTTCAAGAACTTGCGACAGACTGTCTGAAAATGATGCAGCCCCGGGCAGACAAAAAGCGAATCGGTTTGTCTTTAGAACTAGACTACCGTATTACTAAAGTTTGGCTCGACGAACGGCGAGTGCGACAAATTGTGATTAATTTACTTTCCAATGCCATCAAATTTACCCCCGAACAGGGACAAGTTAAACTCAGCGGGCGTCTGGTCTACGGTAGTGAAATAAACGACGACTACCGGCCGGATTGTTCTCCTGTAAATGCCAGCACTCCTTATTTTTGTTTTGAGGTGAAAGACTCCGGCATCGGCATTCCTCAAGACCGCTGGCACTTGCTATTTCGACCTTTTCAACAGGTGGATTCTTCCCTGACTCGGCGGCACGAAGGTACAGGTTTGGGTTTGGCTTTGACTAAGCGTCTGGCAGAATTGCACGGGGGAACTGTTTCTTTTCAATCTGTTTGCGAGCGGGGAAGTATTTTCCGCGTTTGGCTGCCGTTGACGGAAATGCGTCAACAGTTGGGAAACTTTGCTTCTTGTGATTTGGATACCAAGTTAGTTCCTGCTTCTGCGATTGCTTTACCCATTGGCAGGAAGCGGATTTTGGTTGTCGAAGACCAGCCTTTTAACCAAATGTTAATTTCTGAGGTGATGGAATTGGAGGGGTACGGGGTAGAGATACTCGCTGATGGGAAGGCGATGGCCGATCGTATTCTCGCCGCCTCTGCTGCCCCGGAGTTGCTGCCGGATTTGATTTTGATGGACATTCAGTTGCCGGATGTTGACGGCTTTGAGTTGATGCGCCGAGTTAAAGCAGATCCTGTCTGGGACTCGGTACCGATGATTGCGGTGACGGCGATGGCGATGCCCGGTGACAGTGAGCGATGTTTGGAAGCTGGCGCTTCTGCTTATTTGAGCAAGCCACTGGATTTGAATTTGACGATCGCTACTGTCCGTTCTTTTCTGGGCTAAGAATAATTATTTGCAGTTCCAGCACTGCCATTTATGATAATTGATAAGAACAAAGGTTAAACTCAATAGTAGATAAATATCTATATGACTTGCCCGCGCTTGCCTCCGAAAGCCTGTTCTACGAAAAATATCGAGTTTAGTAAGGAGAAATATACGAATCAACCAGTTTTCGAGCTTCCCCACGCGCAATTCCCGAGCTAAATTCAATATATTATATCATATTCCATGTCAAACAAGTCGCCCTGCATAATGTTGGTTGATGACGAGCCAGCTAATCTGACTTTACTGGAAGAGTTATTGCACCTGAAAGGATACGCTACAGTATCAGCCCTATCTGGCCATGAAGCGCTCTCCCTTGCCCGCGCCTCTCGACCCGATTTAATTTTACTAGATATTATGATGCCGGAGATGAACGGTTTTGATGTGTGCGAGATCCTGCGGAAGGATACGGCATTGCAAACTGTACCGGTGATTTTTTTGACCGCCCTCGACGACGATTCCTCTCGCCTCAGAGGGTTAGAAATGATGGCAGACGATTATGTGACAAAGCCTTTTAACAGCCGTTTGTTGCTGGCGAAAGTTGAAAATATTTTGCAGTTGAGTCAAATGCGATCGCAAGCTGTATCTTCCCAGTTAAACCAGCGAGTCAAAGAGCAAAGCCAGCGTCAAATCGCCGCAGCTTGGGAGGCTAACGAATATCTTTCAGAAAAATTTCAGCTATTTGTGCCGGAGCAACTTCTCGGACGAATTGCACCGCAAGGAATAGAATCTATTCAGTTGGGCAATGTCACAGAAGAAGAGCTGACTATTTTATTTTGCGACATTCGCGGCTTTACTGCGATCGCCGAATCTCAACAAGCTTGCGAGACTTTTGAATGGTTGAACGCTTTTTTTACTCAAATGAACGATTGCATAACGTCTCATGGCGGGTTTATTGACAAATACCTAGGCGATGCAATCATGGCAGTATTTGACAAGCAGAATTCTCACGCTATGGATGCGATCGAAGCCGCAGTAGCAATGCAAGAAACTTTGCAAGAATTTAATGCCAGCCGCTACAAATACAATTTAGAATTTCCCGTCAATATTGGTACGGGAATTAACACAGGTATCGGCATGATCGGTACTTTGGGTTCCGATCGCCGCATGGACTCTACAGTCATCGGCGATGTGGTAAATACAGCTTCTCGGTTAGAAAATTTAACTAAAATATACGGCTGCCAAATTATTGTTAGCGAAAATGCGATCGTTCATGCGAGAGAATTTCTAAATGGCATAAGTCTGAACTCACACTCACAAGAAAGTCTATTATTAAAGTGCGACTTGGAAGTGAAAACACAGGAGAGTATTATTTCTACTTCTGGGGCGACTGCGGCAGGCAGCTATTCGCCAAGCAACAATTATTACTATCGCTGGATCGATCGAGTAACCCCGCGCGGCAAGCAGGAAGCTATAGAAATATACGAAATCTGGGCCGCCTCTTGTCCCGATTCTGAAGCAAAGCAGCTTACCCAGGGTTTATTTGACAAAGGAATTCAAGGATGGCAATCCGAAAGGTTTGTCGCCGCCTTGGGATATTTTCAGCAACTAATCGAACAAAACCCTGCGGATACAGTTGTCCGTTTTTATATAAATCGCTGCCAGGAAAAACTAGGTTTTATACCGGGAAATAGCACTTCATAAAGATTTAACTTTTAGGGCGGGCTACAAGCCCACCCTAAAATAGTTTAGACCTATTACAAAAGTCTCCAACTATCCTGCGTTGCGTCTGGGGTTTCCCTATCAATGAAAGATTTATCCAATAAGTCTACTCTAATTGGAGTGTGCATCAAACTTTCGTCAAAACTTGCTCTCTCAACTTCCCGATCAAGTGATTCACACCTCCGGTATTCAAACGGTAACTCAAAGGATGACCGATCAAATAAGCCGAACTTTCAAACAAAACATCAATTTCCACCAAACCATTTTCCCGCAAAGTTTTGCCAGTCGAAACCAAATCCACAATAGCCTCCGACATACCCGTAATCGGCCCCAACTCAACAGAACCGTAAAGCGGCACAATTTCCACCGGCAAATTCAAATTGTGAAAATATTCCCTTGCACAGTGTACGAACTTAGAAGCAACTCTACCGTGAGGAGGCAAATCCACCGTTCGTCGGTAAGAACTAGATTCTTTCACTGCCACCGACAGCCGACACTTGCCAAATTTTAAATCAATTAAATTGGCAACTTTCGGCTTTTTTTCCCGCAAAACATCATAGCCAGCAATCCCCAAATCCGCTTGACCGTATTCTACATAAACCGGCACGTCGTGCGTCCTTACTAGCAAAGCTTTTGCAGTGCCTGTAGGGTCATAAATTTGAAGTTGTCGGTTAGAGGAATCGAGAAAAGCACTGAAGTCTAATCCAACCGATTTAAACAGCCGAATGCTATCTCCTAACAATCCGCCTTTGGGAAGTGCAACAGTAATCATGTCAATTTTTAGAGTGTAAATTGCTCAATTTGGGAAGGGGGCGATCGCGGTATAAGCAGAAACAGCTTTTACCAAACTCAGAATAACACATAGAGTTCATAGCGAAAAATAAATTTCGGGTATTGCTCGATTCTTTGTTTGGGTATATATTATATTTATTAAGTTTTTATGTCCTCATACTTTTAAAGTGCGCTCAGTATGGAAAACAATCAAGAGTTTGATAGTCAAGAATTTGAGGGAGAATTTGACGGATAATTTCACAGTGTAGAGCCGGATTCCCTGAAAATTACAGTAGATTAAATCCTCTCAGCCGGTGGTAGAGAGGCCGAGGAAAGGGATTATACAGTAGCCGTACCTACTGCTAACCACGCCAGAATCCCCAGGGGCGGAGGCTTCTCATCCCATGTGGAATTAAGCGTGTTCGATCGCGCCCCCCGATCGCAGTTTGCAGAAAAACGCGGAACGCTGGGAGGCTGTTAATGTAAAATGCTTGCAGAGGCTGGTGCACAGAATTGGACGATCGCCCGTTCGCGAAGCCCTCGAAGAGGAGCGCCATTCAGTATCACGCCTTTAGCAGTGTATTCAACTCTCAAACTTAAAATTTAACGGGCGATTCCAAATAGCTGACAGCTAAATTATGACCGAATTGACACTTGTTATTGGCAACAAAAATTATTCCTCTTGGTCGCTGCGTCCTTGGTTGGCGATGAAACAAGCTGGACTGAAATTTTCCGAGGTGAGAATCCCCTTAGACTGGCCGACAACCCATGAAGAAATTAGGCGCTATTCTCCCTCGGGAAAAGTGCCAGTTTTAATCGACGGCGATCTGAAAGTGTGGGAATCTTTAGCAATTTGCGAATACGTTGCAGAACGCTTTGCTAATGATTTGTGGCCGGCGGATGTAGCGGAACGGGCGATCGCCCGTTCTATTGCCGCCGAAATGCACGCGGGGTTCCAAAATGTGCGCGAAAATATGCCGATGGACTGTCGCAACCGCTATCCGGGAGAAGGGATGACTCCCGGTGTCGAAGCAGAGATCGATCGCATCTTTACCATTTGGCGCGAATGCCGCCAAAAATTCGGGACAGGTGGCAATATGCTGTTCGGAAAATTCACAATTGTTGATGCTATGTTTGCCCCCATTGTCATGCGTTTTGTTACCTACGAAGTCAAATTAGATTCATCAGCAAAAGCTTATGCGGAGGCTATTTTAGCCTTGCCTGCCATCCAGGAATGGGTAGCAGCAGCTTGCAGCGAAACCGAAAGTATTCCACACATTAAAATCTAGGAAAAATTAGTTTACTTAACCTACAATCTCAAATATCAAGTTTGAAATCAGGATGCGGATTCTTTTAGTTGATGATGAAGTTGAGTTAACTGACCCTTTGAGTCGAGTCTTAACTCGCGAAGGTTATACAGTTGATGTGGCATTTGACGGAGCAAGTGGCAGCAATTTAGCCATGCAGGGCAATTACGATTTGCTAATTTTGGATTGGATGCTGCCGAGACAAACCGGACTGGCAATTTGCCAGAAGTTGCGATCGCAAGGACGGAGTACGCCAGTGCTATTTCTCACCGCCAAAGATACCGTAGACGATCGCGTACAAGGACTTGACGCCGGTGCAGACGACTATTTAGTCAAACCTTTTGAACTGCGAGAACTCCTAGCCAGAGTCCGCGCCTTGCTGCGGCGGCCTCCTACTTTTGATGCCGAGGTTGCTGTCGGGCGGCTGCAAGTTGCAGATTTACAGCTAGACTACGACAATCAATTAGCTTATCGGGGCGATCGTACAATTGATTTATCAGAAAAAGAATGTCAGTTGTTAGAATACTTAATGCGCCATCCTGGTCAATTGCTAACACACGAACAAATCCACCAGTATTTGTGGAGTGAAGCAGAAAAACCCAGTAGCAATGTATTAGCCGCTCAAATTCGCCTGCTGCGGCGAAAAATAGAAGCACCGGGCGAATGTGTGCTAATCCACACAGTCTACGGCAGGGGCTATCGCTTTGGAGAAGCCAATTAAAAATAATAGAAATTGTACAAAAATCCTTCTTCCCTCTTCCCTCTTCCTTCTTCCCTCTTCCTTCTTCCTCTTCCCTCTTCCTTTTTCCTTCTGCTATATTATCTGTTATCGGGAAAGTATGCACCCTAAACCAGCCTTTATGTATCTTGACAAACCAAAGTAATTACTGTCACCTCCGGGGGACAAAATAGCCTTCCCGGCCAATAAGTTCCCAAACCGCGATTCACGTACAGCAAATTACTCCCAACCTCATGCAAACCGCTAGCCCATTCCCAGTGAGTAACTACTCGATCCCAAGCCGACATAAAAGGAATTAACTTTCGGATTGGTTGAGGGATCCAATAGCCAATTTTTCTGACCCAAGCGTACAAAGGGCCGATACCGGGAATAACGATTTGACCGCCGTGAGTGTGCCCCGACAACTGCAAATCAATCCGCCAATTTTGCAGTTTTTCAGCAGTATCCGGATTGTGAGACAAAACAATCCGAGGAATCGCGGGATTTATTGATGCCATTACAGGTTTAGGCGCAAAATCGCCCGACCAAAAATCTGCTAACCCAACTAAAGCTAATTCTGATCCCAAAGGATAGATTGCTTCGTTGTACAAAACCCGAATTCCGACGCTATTTAAAGCATTAGCAACCTCTCTTTTTGCCTCCGGCCAATAGTGGTCGTGATTGCCCAAAACCGCGTAAATTCCCGTCCGACTTTGCAAGTTTTTCAATCGGTGCACTAAACCGTAAATAGGTGCGGGGTCGTAGCTAATAAAGTCACCAGTTAAAAAAATCAGGTCGGGTTCGGCTTCATTTGCAGCAGCAATCGCCTCTTCTAGCAACCATTCCGATAGCCGCACCCCGTCATAGTGAAAGTCAGTAAGCTGTACAATTTTAGTACCGGATAGATTTGCTGGAAGATTGGCGATCGGTATTGTTAAATACTCTACTCGAAGTTTTCCCGTTAATAACCTGTGCATAAATATAAGGTTTATTGATGATAAAGCGCCACGTCTAGCTTAGCAAATAAACAGGCAACACTGCAAAAGTAGATATTCTTCTTTTTTCCTTCTTTCATCTGACGAATGACTAAAGTCCGGGATCCAAAAAGTGAGATTTGCTAAAGAAAATTGAAACAGAAAGGCCCAATTTTCAGTTAGGCTTTCTTGCAAAATTCTTTGGGTCTTACGCGCCCAACTACGACAGCATTTTTATAAAATTATGACTTGCCTAACAAGTTGTTTAAAACGCTATCAATCCTCTTCAGACTGGCATTCCCCGCCCCGCATCTATATTCTTTTAGCAATTGTCAAAGCTGAGATTTGTGTCGCCTCCCCATCGCATCGGCTTACCACGGGGGGATTACCCCTACCAAACACTATCTCATCACTAATGATTTATTACTGCTGAGTCGGTGGAAATAAATATGGCTTGGGGGAGACCGGGTTTTGCATTAATAATAAACTGGGGCTAGTATATATTATTGCCTTACCCGCCCCTAATATCTTTTATTTTTGGTCGCGTCTGCCTACTTGTTCACTAATAACTTTTGACGAATGCCGCTTCTTCTCTATATATTGCTGGTGGTAATCCTCGGCCATATAAAATTCAGCAGCAGGTTTGATCTCGGTAGCAATATCTTTGTCGTATTTACCGGAAATTTGCAATTTTTGTTTGGATGCGCGAGCGGCTTTTTCTTGTTCCCAATTGTGATAAAAAATTACAGACCTGTACTGTTCACCTCTATCGGGGCCTTGGCGATTGATTTGGGTTGGATCGTGACAGTTCCAGAATACATCTAGCAGTGCTTCGTAACTCACCTGCGATCGATCGTACTCTATCAGCACAGATTCAGCGTGACCAGTGACTCTGGCGCAAACATCTAGGTAGCAGGGATTCGGCCAGTGACCTCCTGTGTAGCCCGCAGCAGTCGAGACGACACCCGCAACGGCGCGAAACTTGTGTTCAACTCCCCAAAAACAACCGGCGGCAAATGTGGCTTTTTCCATTGTGTGACTCATCGTATTGGGATAAAACTTGGCACTAAATTATGCTTGACATATTCCCATTAGTGTGCATTCCCAAACCAATCGCGGTTGTACGTAGTTTAGCAAATATTGTCGTGCTTTTTCCAAGGGTTCTAAGGGCGATCGACTAATTCCCCCTGCCAAAAATTGCTGCCAGTAACAGTGTTGTAAATAATCGATTAACCACAACTGAGATTCAGTATCTAAAGTTTTATCAATTTCCTTGGCCAATTCCAAAGCAGACCGCAGATTTTGGGGCAACTGTTTCACTTTTTGCAGTAAATCATCGGGTATTGATTGCAGTTGCTGCCAAATAGAAATTGCCTCCCCAGGACTGCCTTGAGCCATCCCCAGTACCTCGGAATGATCCAAAATCTCTGCCAATCCGGCTTGCTGCAAAACTTGTGCCATTGCTTCGGGATTCAGCCTAGAAAACTGGACTTTTTGGCAACGGGAAATCAAAGTGGGCAACAAAACTTCCACAGTCGGAGCAATTAAGATTAGCGCTGCTTTTCCAGGTTCTTCCAATGTTTTCAACAAGCCGTTAGCGGCTCCCTCGCCCATTGTTTCGGCTTGTTCCAAAACTACGACTGAACGCCCAGCTTCCAACGGCGGTCGGCTGAGAAATTCACCGATTTCTCGAACTTGTTCTAAGCGAATTTGTGGTGGTGATTTCCGCTTTAAACCGGCTTCCTCTGCTTCCTTTGGCGTAAGCCGTTTGCCTTGGTTCATATAAGTTGGTTCTACCCAGAGTAAGTCTGGATGATTTCGCTGCCTCACGCGATTTTGCACGGAGGCTATTAGTCGGGTTTCGGGAATATTTGCTGAGAATAAAAGTTCGATGAAACACTGAGCAGCTAAACTTTTGCCGATGCCGTTAGAGCCGACAAATAAATAACCAGGAGCAATTCGGTTTCTCTCGACTGCTTGAGTTAGCAATTCTACTGCTCTCTCTTGTCCGATTAATGATGTAAAATAATCCATGTTTGCTCAGCAAGAAGGAAGAAGGAAGAAGGAAGAAGGAAGAGGGAAGAAGGAAGAAGGAAGAAAATCTAGGGTGTCAGTAGTAATTAAGAATATCCTAACCGTCTGGCGCGGTTGCTATAATACCAAAAGGTTATTGTGTTTTAACGGACTGCTAAATAATTGTTTGGAGTTAAGAATCTTAAATTGTAAGTGGCCGGAGCCGGACAGGGCATTGCCGTGTCTTTACACATTATGTAGCGCTATTTTTCAGGATTGGTATTATTTAAATATCCCCAAGCTTCTAACCTGCGAGTTACAATAGCTTGAATTTCCTGAGCGACTTCATATTCAGGTCGATCGGCATTTATCCGGACAATTCGAGATTTATTTTCCTGGGCTAACTCCGCAAAACCTTGCTGTACAAGGCGGTGAAACTTCAAATCTGCTTGCTCGATCCGATCGCACCCTCCCCGAGCCCTTACCCTCGCCAAACCCTCCTCCACATTAATATCCAGCCACAAAGTCAGATCGCTTTCCAAGCCGTCGGTAGCAATTTCATTCAAGTGCTTAATTAAATTTAAGTTAAGACCGCGGCCGTAGCCCTGATAAGCAATCGTAGAGTCAGTAAAGCGATCGCATAAAACAATCGTTCCCTTCGATAACTCGGGTTTGAGAAAAGTTTCGACGTGTTGAGCGCGATCTGCCGCGTACATGAGTAATTCTGCTCGATCGGATACAGATTCGCCCCCATCTTGTTTCAGCAACAAATGTCGCAGTCCCCTTCCCAACTCAGTACCCCCCGGTTCGCGAGTAGCCACCAAGCGGACTGTCAGAAAGCAACTTGCTTGCAGGAACTGTATCAAGCGCTGCATTTGCGTAGTTTTACCCGCACCTTCAACCCCCTCAAACACGATAAGTTTGCCCTTCATTGCCCTAACTTTCCACCTGAATAAAATAAATCCATATTGTTCTGTTCATCGGTTCTAGGTTCGGTATGATAATAAAGTCTCAATGCCTCAAGGCTGGAGTTTTTTATGGCTCGCTATACTGGTTTTTTTATCGTTGCCGTTCCGATCGACCGTCTCCGTCAATCCCTGATTGAAATTTTAGAGTCATGCAATCTTGATATTATCTACAATACAGGAGATTCCGTCATGGCTCGCGAGCTCCCAGGTCAAGTTTCGATTCCCAAACTTGTCACCGCAGAAGTCCTAATTGAGAAAAACACGGCCAGCGACTCAGAGGTTCGCATGAACTTCGTGATTAAAAACGAAGAACTGCCCCTGCAAACCAACAACCACTGCCGTCAAATGTTCGAGCTAGTGAGTCGTTCAATTATGAACAACAATAATTGGCGACTCTTGGAAAGTATGGCACTCTAGCCATCAGTCAGTCGATTTTACATTTTAGATTTTAGAGTGACTCCACAGATAAATCTGGGGCCTCGAACTAACGTCGAAACTTCTTTGATCTCGACTCCTGGTGTGGGGGGCTTGTATCCGTATGGGGATGAGGTCATTAGTCCTTAGTTTGTAGCTAATGACCGATGGCCTCCGACTTTTATATGCAATCCGTAAATTTAAGCTCGAAATCCCCGGCGCAAAAACAAAGAATTGGTAACAACGCTAACAGAACTAAACGCCATAAATGCTCCGGCCGCCGCAGGACTGAGTAGAATTCCGGTTGCAGGCAGCAAGATACCCGCTGCCACCGGAATTCCCAGAGTATTGTAACCAAAAGCCCAAAATAAATTTTGGCGAATCTTATTAAAAGTAGCGCGCCCCAGCTCGATCGACTCAACAACATCCATCAAAGCATTTCGCATCAGCACAATTTGAGCTGTCTCAACTGCGACATCCGTGCCGCAGTGCAAACCGATACCCACATCAGCTTGAGCCAAAGCCGGCGCGTCATTGATACCATCCCCCACCACAGCCACTTTACAGCCTTGGGCTTGCAAAGTGGCGATCGCCCGAGCCTTCCCCTCCGGCCGCACCCCGGCCAAAACATCAGCCGCCGCCAAATCTAGCTGCTGCGCTGTCGCCGCCGCCGCTGACGCTGTATCTCCCGTCAGCATCATCACCCGCAATCCCATGCCCCGCAAACGTTCCACCGCCGCCTTAGCATCCGGCCTCAGAGTATCTTTTAGCCCGATTACCCCCAGCAAAACGCCCTCAGAAGCCACGTAAACCGCCGTTTTGCCTTGCAAAGACCCAGACAATTCCGTCGCCACAGCGACCCCCTGCTCCTTCATCCATTCAGCATTCCCCGCGAACACCCGCCGGCCCTCGACCAAAGCAGAAACCCCTAAGCCCGGTTCCGTGCAGAAATCCTCAGCAGCTAGCAGCGGCAAACCTTGCTGTTGAGCTTCCAGCAAAATCGCTGCGGCGATGGGATGAGAAGCGCCCCTTTCCACCGCCGCCGTAATTTGCAGCAGTTTTGAGTCAACTCTGCCAGAAACCCCATCAATTGTTGTGGAACAGGCATCTTGCCTGTTGCCAGAAACCCCATCAATTGTGGAACAAACATCTTGTTTGTTGCCAACATTAATATCTGACTTCAAATCCCACTCCGAATTCTGGAAAATCGGCAAATAATCTGTGAGTGTGAGATTTCCGGTTGTCAGAGTGCCTGTCTTGTCAAAAACTACCGTATCTAATTGATGCACCCGTTCTAAAACATCACCACCGCGAATTAAAAGTCCGCGCTCCGCCCCGATGCCAGAACCGACTAAAATTGCTGTTGGAGTAGCCAGTCCCAAAGCGCAAGGACAAGCGATGACTAAAACTGCGATCGCCAATTTCAAACTTAACAGCAAAGGCGATTGATAATGAATAATTGGCAATTGATTTCCCATATTCATTGCCCCGTGTGCCATGTTCATTGCCCCGTGTCCTAAAAGCACAGAAGGCCAAATATGAGTACCGGCAAAATACCAAAATAGGAAAGTTAAAACCGATATCCCCATTACCCCATACACAAAATATCCCGCGACAGTATCAGCTAAATTTTGAATCGGCGCTTTGCGAGTTTGGGCTGCCTGCACCAAAGCCACCATTTGAGCTACAGTTGTTTCCTTACCTGTGCGAGTTGCCCGCATCACAACTGCCCCGGATTTATTGATAGTTCCGGCGGCAACTGTATCTCCTGGTTGCTTCCAAACCGGCATTGATTCGCCAGTCAGCATCGACTCATCTATCGTGGTTTTGCCTTCGCAAATTTCGCCGTCTACTGGTATTTTTTCCCCGGGCAAAACTTGCAGCCATTCTCCGACTCGGACGCGATCGGCTGGAATTTCAATGTATTGTGGATTGTAGACCTCTGATGTCGAATTTAAAGGCAATTCTTCCGATCGCAAATCTAAACTCGAAAGTTTAAAATCAACTAAGCGGGCTTTGGCTGGTTGCAATGCCATTAAAGCTTGCAAAGCTGATGCAGCGCGCCGTCTGGCTTGCTGTTCGAGAGTTTTGCCCAACAAAATAAAGCCCAGCAGCATCACAGGTTCGTCAAAAAAGCACTCCCATCCCATCCGTGGAAACAGCAGCGCCGCGTTGCTAGCGGTGTAAGCTGTGACAGCGCCTAAAGCTACCAAAGTATTCATGTTGGGTGCATTTCGCCACAAACTGCGGCACCCATCAACGATAATTGGGCGGCCCGGTAGCAGCAAAGCTAGGGTGGCGAGTCCCCAGTGAAACCAAATATTGCTGAGAATTGGAGCTTTTGTGCCGAGTACGTGACCTAAACCGGATAAAATAATTAGGATAAGGGCGATGGTCAATTGCTTGATTTGCTGTCTAATTTCCTGTCGCCGTCGTTCAATTGTTGTCGCTTCTGCTTCCTGCTGATTTTCACCTGAACGAGACTGAGAGGGAAATCCATTATCAGTCAACTTTTTCGCTAAAGCCTCTGCATCGACAGTCCCCGGTTGACACTCAACCGTCGCGACTTCTACGGCCAAGTTAACGCAAGCTGAAATTACGCCTGAATACTGCATGAGTTGGCGTTCCACAGCTTTCGCGCAGCCGGCACATTTCATCCCGCCGACATCGAAAGTAACAAGTTCTGGCGGTGATTCTTTAACTGGTAGGATTTCTGTTTTAATTTCGGGAATTGTTTTGGACAAAAATTGCATGGTTTTTTTTGGTATTGATTAGAATATTTGGGTGGTTCTGAAAGGGTTTAATGCACTGTTTAGACAAATGTCTATATTTTTATCATAGATAAATATTGTGGCATCTTCCGAAAGTGTTAGTTTTTTTTAATTCTTATTAGTTCCCGGCGCTGAAATCCGCATTCCGGCAGGCGTTTCAACCACTGTCGAACTGCGGATTTAATGCTAAGACACACTTGGGACACGGCAGTACCGTTTCCCTACTTGATATAATGAGCGAATTGCTTAGTTAGTATCCAGCTTTAATTTGACGAATTTAGCTATGACAGAAACATCAAAATTTTATATTGTCAAACATCGGGCCGGTAATTGCGAGATTTTGCCGTTGGCGGAGCCCTCGCAGAGGATCGCCCAACTCGAACCACTAAACCCCAGTATTATTGAAAAGTGGGGCCCTTACGATTCGCCCCAAGATGCCATCGCCCGCCGCATCGGATTAATTCGCGCCGGCAAATGCCAGCCGCAATGAGGAATTACTATTACTTTCCTCCGAATCGCGAAAGCTAACGTGACTCGCAATGACGCATGGCAAGAAATAGCGAAGCATTCGAGTTTAAAATCTTGGCCTTTAGCCGTATTTCTTCCCCCGAATGCTTTTTTTAAACTGAAACCCTACACAGGTTTTCTACTTCGATTTAGAAGGTGCTGCACTCGGTTTTGCCTGCGCCGCAGTCGGCTTAGGTGGCGCTGCATTCGGTTTCGACTCCGCCTTATTGTTGCCTGTTTTACCAGTAACTTGCTGTGTCAAAACTTCCATAGCTTTCGCGTACTGCGGATCGGCCGCCGTAGCAATTTTATCGCGATCGCGCCTTAATTCCTGTTTTTGAGCGTCAGTGAGTTCTACCTTAAAATCCGGTTCAATTCCCAAGTGGTTGATATCGCGCCCGCTGGGAGTAAAATACTTGGCAATTGTCACCGCCAAACCTGAACCATTTCCCACGCCGCGTACTGACTGCACCAAACCCTTACCAAACGTCTTTGTTCCCACTAAAACCGCGCGCTTGTTGTCTTGCAAAGCACCGGATAGAATCTCGCTAGCGCTTGCTGAACCGCCGTCTACCAGTACAACTAACGGTTTGTCTGTGATCGCTGCCTTATTTGCAGTTTGTTTATCGGCCTCACCGACTCGATCGACCGTCGAGACGATCGTACCTTCTTTGAGCCACATCCGAGCAATTTCAATACTTCCGTACAGCAACCCGCCGGGATTGGAACGCAAGTCTAAAATATAGCCCGTTACCTTTTTCTGTTCCAAATCCTTAATTGCCGATCGCATTTCCGATGCAGCATTCGCACTGAACTGATTTAAGCGAATATAGCCGACTTCTCCGATGGGAGTTTTCTGCACCGACTTCCGCACTGGATGAATTTCAATTTTAGCGCGTTTCAGCTTGAATTCTAATTCCTTGCTGTTCCGCAAAATCGTCAGCGTCACCTCAGTATTCGCCTGGCCGCGAATCAAATTTACCGCTTGATTCGTATCCATGCCTTCTGTCGTTTTGCCGTCAATCTTAGTAATGATATCTTTTGCCAGAATACCAGCAGTAAAAGCAGGGGTATCTTCGATCGGCGAAATCACTACCAACTTTTTGGTTTTCTCATCTTGAGTCAACTGAATCCCAACTCCTGTCAATTCCCCAGAAGTGTCAACCTGCATATTTTTGAACTCTTGAGGGTCCATAAACCGCGTATAAGGATCGTCTAGCTTCTTGAGCATTTCCCGAATTGCTTTGTAAGCTTCCTCGTCGCTGGTATAAGTCCGGTTCAAATAATCATTTCGCACCGCTTTCCAGTCAACCTGGTTAAAAGTGCCATCCACATAACTTTTGTCAATAATTTGCCAAACTTCATCAACTAACTCTTTAGGGCTTCCCCGAAAAGAAGCCAGAGATTTAGAACTGCAACCAGTGTTCGCAAGAGTTACAGCAGTGAGTACCACTGCTGCTGCACTTAGAACAAGCCCTCGTTTTGTTATAACCATTTGTCTGACGCGCGGGAGGAAAAGAGTTCAGAATAATTACGCTCAATCTAACACAGGCAAGGCCGGCTCGCGTTTGGCGTACATATATTATTCCACTTTGCCGAGTTCTGCGGTGTCAACTTAAGACTGAAACCCTCTATCTCTTTCGTTTGTATCAAAGTCTCGATCCCCCTAAATCCCCCTTAAGAAGGGGGACTTTGAGCGTTATTGTCCCCCCTTAACAAGGACTTTGAGCGCTCTTGTCCCCCCCTTACTAAGGGGGGTTAGGGGGGATCTCCGGGTTTAACAACAGGCATTAGGAGCGATCGACAGCCATTAAGGATCGACCCAGCGATCGTCCGATTTAATCAAATCAATCAATTCTGCCACACCTCGGTCTTCCGGCACCTTCTTAATTTCTTCCCGACCCCGGTACAGCGAAATATAACCCGGTTGCTTCCCGACGTAGCCGTAATCAGCATCAGCCATTTCTCCCGGGCCATTGACAATACAGCCCATTACTGCTATGTCCAAACCCGTGAGATGCTTCGTCGCCTCTCTCACTTTGTGTAACACTTCCTCTAAATTAAACAAAGTGCGGCCGCAGGAAGGACAAGCGACATACTCAACCATCGTTTTCCGCAGTCCCAAGGCTTGCAGAATGCTGTAGCAGACGGGAATCTCCTTTTCTGGGGCCTCTGTCAGCGAGACGCGGATAGTGTCGCCAATACCGTCAGTCAGCAGCGGTGCGAGGCCTGCGGTGGATTTGATGCGGCCGTATTCGCCGTCTCCTGCTTCTGTGACGCCCAAATGCAGCGGGTAATCCATGCCGAGTTCGTCCATCCGGTGCACCATCAAGCGATAAGCAGCAACCATCACGGGTGCACGGGAGGCTTTCAGGGAAAGTACGATATTTCGGAAGTCGAGGGATTCGCAAATTTTGATGAATTCCAGGGCCGATTCTACCATGCCTTCGGGCGTGTCGCCGTAGGTAAACAGCATCCGTTCGGCGAGGGAACCGTGATTAACGCCGATTCGCAAAGCTTTGCCTTGGTCGCGCAGGGAAATCACCAGAGGTTCCAGGGTTTCGCGGATTTTTTCGCCAATTTCCGCGAATTCGGCGTCGGTGTATTCGGTTCTGTCGGCTTTCGGCTTCTCGAACACGTAAAGTCCGGGATTGATTCTCACTTTGTCTACGTGTTTGGCGACTTCGAGGGCAATTTTCATGCCGTTGTGGTGGACATCGGCCACGAGGGGCACGGGTTGGTAGGTGGCGTGCAGTTTTTGCTTGATTTCGGCTAAAGCTTTGGCGTGGGCCATGCTGGGCACGGTGACGCGGACGATTTCGCAGCCTATCTCGTGCAAGCGCCGAATTCCGGCGACTGATCCGTCGATGTCGAGGGTGTCTTCGTTGATCATCGACTGAACTACGACGGGGTAGCCGCCGCCGATGGTGACGCTACCGACTTGGACTGGACGGGTTTTGCGGCGTTTGATGGTGGTGTCGAAGGTTGGTTCGGTGGTGAGGGTTTTAGTGGGGTTCGGCAGAGTTTGCATAACTGGTTGCGAGTGTTCTGTAATTAGAGTTTATAAAATTGTGTCTGCTGTTTTTTAGGTTTGCACAGAAGTGGACTGTTTGGGCAAAGAGGTTTTGGGATTTATGATTCTTAATGAGATTGCTGCGAATTTGTCGATCGAATTATGTCGGAAAAGGGCGATCGAACTAAAAGCCAACCATCACCGGGAAGGCGAACTGAAGTTGGGCCCGTGGAACTAAACCGAACTTAGAAAATACAGTTAAAATACAGGCTATGCCGAGATAAAAATTAATATTGGTTGGCGGTGAGGAGAATGGTTTGGACACCGGGGCAGGGGTTAAATGGCGATCGGTATATCATTGAAGACAAGTTAGGTGAGGGCGGCTTTGGGGTCACGTACCTAGCGCAGAAAGCGCAAAACAGGCAGCGGGTTGTCATCAAAACGCTCAAAGATGAATTATTGAGCGATCCAGATTTGGTCCGGTATCGGGACAAATTTCGCGATGAGGCGCTACTACTAGCTGTGTGCAGGCATCCCAATATTGTGGAAATAGACACCTACTTCATTCACGATAATTTGCCTTGCATTGCGATGGAATATGTGCCAGGAGAAGATTTGTGTAAATGCGTGGGAAAGCGCGGTCTTCTGTCAGAAACAGAAGCTTTAAACTACATCCGTCAAGTAGGAAAAGCCGTAATATTAGTTCACGAAAAAGGTTTGCTCCATCGCGATATCAAGCCACAAAACATTATGGTGCGTGACAAGCAAGATGCAGTTTTGATTGATTTTGGTTTGGCGCGGGGTTTTATTCCAGATCGCACTCAACAAATGACTTTTGGATTAACACATGGTTTTGCGCCTCCCGAACAGTACGGGGAAATGGGCAGATTTGCTGAGTACACAGATGTTTATGCTCTGGCGGCAACGCTCTACTATCTGTTAACGAGAACACCACCAACTGCTGCATTCTTGAGGGCTTTAAATAATCCTTTAAGGCCGCCGTCTCAGATTAATCCTAATATTAGCGATGCGGTGCATTGGGCAATTATGAAAGGGATGGAAATGCATGAGACAAAGCGGCCTCACTCAGTGCAAGAATGGTTGGCTATGCTTCCCCAACCTACCCTTGGTAATTGGGGGCAAAGAGGGTTTTTTTTGCCAACGATTCCTAGCCCGCAGCCACCACCACAACCTATAAATTTGATTTCAGCAAAAGGAGTCGATTATAGTCAACTCGATCGGCTGTTGGCTAGCGGAAAATGGAAAGAGGCTGATCGGGAAACGGCTAGAGTGATGTTGAAGGTGGCGGGTGAGAAGGAAGACGGATGCCTGAATGATGAACATATTAATAATTTTCCCTGCGAAGACTTGCGAACGATTGACCAACTTTGGGTAAAATACAGTAATGAGCGCTTCGGCTTTTCGGTGCAGAAGCGCATTTATCAAAGTCTGGGGGGAACCAGGGAATTTGATAGTAAAATATGGGAAGCATTCTTAGATAGGTTAGGTTGGCGTGTGAATAGTAACGGGTTGGATTATAGAGATATCAAATTCAACACTAAAGCACCAGAAGGTCACCTCCCAGGCCGAGGACGTAAGGGGTTAGCTTGTGGCTTGTTAAGTCTCTTCTCTCGCGTCGAGACTTGCAAGGTGTAACATCTAAAGGTTTCAGAACTTTGTTAACTATGGAGAGATTAAAGCCACTCTAATAAAATGATAGAAAAAGGTGCAAACAGTGGCAGACCTTTCAATCCCTCGAAAGCTGGTGGAAAGATTTTCAACTTATCTTATCAAAATGTTAAAATTACTGATAAAGGCGTTGCCTTAGTTGAAGCTCATGTTCGCAGATTTAATCCGGTTGGTGAAGCTGAGCTAAGAATGGTTGAAAGGTTAAGAGATATCACCACCCAAACTCTTGTAGCTGACCCTGTTGATTTACGGTTTTATACTCACGAGTTACGCGAGTATCTCAGGTATAAAAAGCTTGGCTACCCAAGTGGACAACCCGCTGACCCGGATGAGGCTTATGAACTTTGGAACAATGCTCACACAGCTACTCTTGAAGATTATAAATTAAAAGAAGGATTCGGCGTTTTATTTCATCCGAGCGTAGAGGAATTTTGATGAAAAACCTAACTCAATTAACCCAGCTTGAATTAGTGCTGCTGGAATTAGTAGCTAAAGGTCAAGGAAAGTGGAGTTGGTACGAACTCGCGAATGCACTTTCCCGTCGAGATGTACCGCGAGAACCTGACATGATGGTGGTCTTAAAAAAACTGGCTGCTGACGGCTTGGTTCAACGATATGTAGAAACAAATTCGCCTCGCGACAGATGGGAATTGACGCCAGAAGGATCTATGGTGTTGGCAAACCCAAAAGCAGATAGTCAAAGCAGAATTAGAATTTATGCAATTGGCATCCAGAAATCAGAAAGCAATTCTTCGACTTATTTTACCATAGTTCCCGGGATGCCTAGGAACATGAATTATTCTGCTTATTTTCCCAGAGATCCCCGGATGCCTAGGAACAGGCAGAACAATCGAGGAAGTAGAACAGCAAATTAAAGCAGCCATAGTTTTTCATTTAGAAGAGTTGCGTCAATCTGGTTCGTCTATTCCTGAAGCGAGAACTTTATGCAAATATGTTGAGGTTTAATGTAATGAAAACTATCAATTAGTATGTGGATGGTGTTGTAGAAGTTATTGCAGGCAAGATTCGATCGCACTTTCCGATCATCCATCAAAAATCAAGGCGCGATCGCACTTCACTCGACAAATCTCTCTCGCGGATGATGCGATCGCCCCTCCTCCCCAGCAAAACTAAAAAAAAATGTATTGGCAAATCCCTTCACCGACCCAGACTCAGCAGTTAAATAATCTGAGGTTTTCCATTGGACGATCGCACAAACTCACCAGCCACCTCTGTTAACAACCGCCGACCTCTAATTATCGCAGGAATTCTCCTCGGTATCGGTCAATCCGGCTTTTTTGACGGCATTGTGCTGCACCAACTCCTCCAGTGGCATCATATGTTTAGCAGCGTTAAAACCGATACTACCGTTGCCGGTTTAGAATTAAATACCCTCGGAGATGGATTGTTTCACGCTGCAGATTGGTTGGTAACAGTGGCGGGAATCTTCTGTTTGTGGAGTGCTGTGAAGCGCAAAGATGTTCCTTTGTCAACTCAAACTTTTTTCGGTTCAATATTAATTGGTGCTGGATTGTTTGACTTTGTTGAAGGCATTGTTGACCATCAAATTTTGGGAATCCACCACGTCAAACCCGGTATCAACGAGTTAGCTTGGGATTTAGGATTTCTCACTCTTGGAGTTAGTTTAGCGCTGTTAGGTTGGATGCTTGTACAGAGGGAAGTTCCCGCAGATACTAAAGTTTAAATGAATGCAGAGATTGGGAATTTTACCAAATCCGCGTTACAAATCCCCCACTCTCTTTTTAACTCATCAGTTCATCCCGCCGCAGACTCCAAGCACGCGATCAAATCCTCTTGACTCCTAAAATCCAACAAAGCTTCTCGCAAATCATCTAACTGTTCCGCAGATAATCCCTGGATGCGAGTTTGAACTTCCAGTGTAACACCTCCCACCCGCCGCACGATCGGACGCATAATTAATCCTATTTCCCCCTCAATTTTACCCCTTTCGATTCCTGGGCGGTGGCGTTGAGTACCTGAAATTCCACAACCACGGTTTTGTTGCCGATAATCTTGGCCTTGACATCCAGGTAAGTGTCTTTCAAGCCTGTAACGCTTCCTGCTGAATAAGGGTCAAGGATTTCTATTTCTTGGATGGTCGCTTCTCCGTTATACAACATTGCATTTAGGAAGCTGATTAAAATTTCAGGATGTTCTGAATATCAGAATATTCTTTTGAATGCAAAGTCTGCTTTGGGGGTGATGAAACGAATATTGTAGAAGGAAGAAGAAAAATGCAATATCTTAGGGATTTTTGGGTTAGTAGTTGCGCTTTACCACCCTTAGCGCAACTACGAAGTTTTTCAATTATCAGCCTGTGGCTTGAGTAGTAGCAGGCGACATAACTAGCTTTCCATTTATATCCATCGTCGCAAGCTTCAGCACTTCATTAAAAGCTAAACCCCGAATTTTGAGTTCCCACCGAATGCCTTTTGCTTTCATTCGCTTGGCTTTCCGCATATCGACATCAGCAGCTTTTTGATGCAAGAGCAAATATTTCATTGCTGCTGTAGCTTCGACTTTTGTGGGAAATGCAATATAAGTGATAAATCCGCCGTCCCAATGATTGGCGTTGCGGACGCTGCTGATAGTCGCAACTCTCGGACTAAAGCGGTTCCAGTAAAAGTCGCTATAGCCGATCGACTGTGTATTAACTTGGAGTTTGTTTGCCATTTGACTTAACTCCTATAACCTTGTGTGCGGGGTTAGCAGCACCCATTTGCTGCTGTTACTATTATAGCAAATTAACTGGTAATGGGGAATGGGAAGTGCGATTATGATGTTCGGTTATACCTATTAAAAAAGTCTTGCTACAGTCCTTAATTTTATGCCAATTATGAAAAGTCGCCGAGCCTCGCGCCGGACAAGAAAATGCAGTTTTCCTACCTAATTGGTATTATATCGCTCGGAATATACGGTGGAATGGCAAAATATGCTAGTGCTTCACTCCGCTGTCGGTGCCTTCGCGATAATTAATGGCTGATGACTGCTGACTCTTGGCTTTGGGGTGATGCCTAAAACCTCAATTCATATTCAGCAGTGACGCGATTGTCTCCTTGAAAATTACTCGAACTCCTGAGTAAAAGTTTATCGCTCAATCGATAACGCACAGTAAATTCAGTTGGTTGATTTGCTGACAAAACTCGAATGATTGATGCTGAAATATTGCGCGTGATGTCAAACCCAACTTCTAAACCTAAACCGAGAGAACCCGCAGCGGAACTGGAACTAGCAGTTTTTACTTCGTTGCTTCTAATCCGAGTGGGAAATAAGCGAACTTCGCTCAATCCTGTGGCGTTACTAATCGCAGATTGAATGTTGTTCAATAAACCCGCACCAGCTAAATTTGCGATCGCCAGTGTACTGTCTCCCTGTCCCAAAGTCTGCACGAAACTGCCGCCCAACAGCGCTACAATCTCTGTTTCCGATCGACTCGGAGAACTCCTCAACTCCAGACTTTCCGCCAACTGAGAAGCTCTTCCCCGCACTAACGCTTGAACTCGCACACTCCGCACGCTGCCCAAACTTGTCGGTTCGTCTGCTATTTCAGAGGCTACAGATGTGCCGGGAGTGCGGAACCGCGTTACTTCCTGCACCGAAGTTGCTAATCTCACATCCAGCGTCGGATCGAGTCCTTGTCCTGGTACAAAGGTAGCAGTCTGCGGGTATCCTCGATCGAGTCTAAACTGCGTCGTAAACAAATTTACCGACCCGGAAGTCAACCGAATCGTACCGACAGGGCGAAGGTCATCTAAAGTTCCATTCACCGTCAAGCCCCCAGTCGCCTGAAAACTCAATATGGGCGCACTTGTTACCCGAATTCCCCGGCCCAACTTCAGCCGCAAATCGTTCAATCCAACTTCAAAGGAAGGGGAAGTCGGAGTTGCAGGAGAAGGAGAAACCTCAGTTGTAGGGGAATCAGAAACCTCAGTCCCAGGAGAAGGGGAAGATGTAGAAGGAGAATCGGAAGCAGAAGAGGAAGAAGCTAACTGAGTTGTGCCGCCGCCGGAACTCCGGAGAAATACTTCGCCGTTGTACAGTTCAATATTACCGCTCAACTGCGGACGCCTAGCCGTGCCCCTTGCTTGCACTTGACCGACAACGCCACCGCTGTACAATCCTTTGAGATTTAGTGCTAACTTGTCGAGGTTTACAGCCAGGGGATTAGCCGCATCGACATCGCCCTCAGCAAAAGGCACAGACAGCGGAATCACGCCAGCGGCGACAACTTGTCCCTGACTCAACTGTCCCCGAATTCCTTCTACGCGAATACGATCGCCCTCAAAGCGCACCGTCCCAGTCAGCCCTGTCAGCGGTTCTGGGAAGGCTCTCGCGCGGACAGTTGCATTTTCAAAATTCGCAATTCCTTGCGCTACGGGCTCTTGCAGCGTTCCTCCCACGCGAATTTGCACCTGTCCCTGGCCGCTGACCCACGCAACTTGCGGAGTCAATACATTAATAATTGCCAAACCTTCATTTTTCAAATTCGCCCTCAAATCGATTTGATTGCTATCAGCTTTCACCGCTGCAAACGGCAACTCAAAAGGCAAACTTCCCTGCACCTCTATCGGTTCAGTTTGAGTTACCAAAGCGCTGCCGCCAAAATTCAGGCGGGCATTGCTATAACTGAAACTGCCGTCGGCTTGTTTAATCGGTTCTCCGTTTAGCGTGCCCTCAAGCAAACTCAATTCCCCGGTGGCTTGCGGATTTTCCAAACTGCCGGCCAAATTCGCGCGCAAATTCAAATTTCCTGTGACATCCACAAAAGGCAAGTCCACCAGTTTTGCTAACTCTTCCACGGGCAAATTTTCTACCCGCAACTGCCCGGATTGAGCTTTTTGTCCGAGTTGTCCAGAAAAGCCGATCACACTTTTGCCCGATCGAATTTCCAAAGGCAAAACAGTTAATATACCGTCCTGAAAACTGCCTTCAATGCTGAACTTTTCAGCGACATATTTTCCCCACTGCCAGTTATCACCTTTGACATTAAATTGAGCTTGCACACCCGTCTGCAAAGAACCGGCGACAGAAATTTCCGCCCCAAAAGTGCCTTGCAATTGGGATAAGGGAGGCAATTTTTCTGATGATTTCACTGCCTGCTGCTGCTGCAAAATTGTTTCAATTTCTGCCAAACGGCGCAACTGTTCGATTAGCGGCGCTTCGGGTTCTCCCACTGCTACAGTTTGCACGTCGCCGCTGTCACCGTAAACCGGAGGTTTTACGCCTCTAGCCAAGTCGCCTAAATTGAAATATTGCAAAGCGGTTAAAACCTGCTGCAAATTGCCTTGCTGGACGTTAACTTTCCCGGCAAAGTGCGGGTTTGCGCCTGTTTGAAGATTACCGGAAATTAAATATTGACCGCTGCCTTGGCGGAATATGCCATTTGTGAGAGTAGCGCTGCCGTTAGCGTAGCTGAATTCGCCTTGGAAACTGTCACCTTTAATGTAGCCGATCGCCGGTTGGGCGATCGCAATTTGTCCACTTGCTTGCAAAGTCGCCGGATTTAACGGCATCTTCCAACCGGGCACATTCACTTGTCCCGAAACCGTACCAGTTATCGGCCCCAAACCCGCCTCTTTACCGGGTGATAAATTCAAAGCAGCGAGGGGAAAATCGCTTAGATTAACTCGCAAAGTTTCTCCCTCGGTTTGGCCAATAGCCACAGATTCCCCGCGTTGAATTAAGAAAGATGTCGGCAGAAAAGATTGATTTAAAGCTACTTGAATTTTGTCTTGGCGACCGGCCAAACGCAAATCTACACTTTTCCCAGCATCCGCATTCACACTCCCCGCCAGTACCGGGTCAAAAGCGACTTGATTTACTGCTAAATCCCGCACTTCCACGTCGCCAACTAAGCTGAGGGCGGCGAGGGTTCCGGTGAGGCTGCCCGTAAAATCGACATTGCCGCGCAGGGGTGGGTTTTGCTGTGAGGAATTTTTGTCCGCAATTCTAGACAAAAATCCTAACTGTTCTGCTGGTAAGGCTTGCAGGTTAAAGTTGGCGAGTTTCAGATCCAAATCTAAGTTGGAAATTGAGGGTCCTCCTTTACCTTCGAGTTTGACGTTAACAAAGCCGTTTGCTGTCAAACCGGGAGTTGTGGCGTTCTCAATTTCTACCCGTTTGCCGTCCCAATTAAATACTGCCTCAAAAGGTTGTTTCAAAAACGGCAATTCCGAGATGCGGAAACTGCCGCCGGCGCGAACATTTTGTAGGGAAGCGGCAATCGGGCCGGATAAATTGATATTCCCGTTAAACAGTCCTCCAAGCTGGGGGAGATTTGGGGCACTGGAGACTACACCTTTGGTTTGCGAGCTTTGGCGCTGCGAGTCAAAGGCTTGCTGGAAGCGACTTAGAGCAATTTGCTCGCCCTCGATTGACGCGCGCCAATTCCCCGATGCGGCGCTGCCTTTAGCATTGACAATTCCTCCGCCGTTGGCAAGTCGAATTTGTCCGTCGCCGTTGGCGGTGATGCCGTTGGCGGTTAGATTATCTACTGTTCCCAAAATGCGGACTTTGCCGTCGAGGGTTCCGTTAATTTCTGGCGGTAAATCCGCTGTCAGCAAACCTGTTTGTTTGAGGGTTTGTTCTAAATTACTGACGGCAATTCCATTTGTTTCCAGCAATGCTTGCAAGTTGCCGTTTTCTAATTTTGCCGTAGTATCGATCGCCCCGAGTCGATCGACCAAAATCCGTCCTTCTCCGCTACCACTAATTCCCTTGGCTGTCAAGTTATCCAAACTGCCCGCTGCTTGGAATTGACCGTTAACTCTGCCGTCAAATCCTTTAGGCAAAGTCGCCGTCAGGGTCAACAGTTGGGTATTGCGGATTGTTTGTTCTAAGCGACTGAGAATAACTCGATCGGCATCGGCGAAAGCTTGCCAGCGTCTGCCTTCTAATTTACTTCTAAAAGCAAGAGTACCGTCCCCTATATTGAGTTTGCCGCTGCTGCTGACGCCTATGTCAGCGGCGGTTGAATTATCAAGACTGCCGCTGGCTTGAATTTGATTGGATATTTGTCCGTCAAGTGATTGGAGATTTTGGATTTTGGATTTTAGATTGTTGATATTGGCGACTGTTTGGGGATTGTCAGCAGCGAAAGCTAAGCCAACATCTAACAGCGGCAATCCTAAATCTCCTAAGCGCCTGATGGAAGTGCGATCGGTTTCTGCTGTTGCTTGCCACTTTCCCGCTACCAATTCTCCTTTTAAATTAACATTGCTGCCGGCAAGATTGAGTCTGCCGCTGCCGCTGGCATTGATGCTGCTAGCCGTCAAATTGCCAAGACTTCCCGATGCGGTAATTTGACTCGATAGCAGTCCGTCAATCGATTTTAGATTTTGGATTTTGGATTTTAGATTGTTGAGATTGGCAGATTGCTGATTTTCGGCATTGAATGCTGAAGCCACATCTAAAATCGGCAATCCTAAATCTACTAAACGGCTGATGGAAGTGCGATCGGTTTCTGCTGTTGCTTGCCAGTTTCCTGCTACCAATTTTCCTGTGAAATTGACATTTCTGTCTGCAAAATTGAGCCTACCGTTGCTACTAAGATTAATTCCGCCCGCCGTCAAATTGTCAACATTTCCCGCCGCCTGAAATTCACCTGCTAACTGTCCGCCGAGCGATTTTAGATTTTGGATTTTAGCTTCTAAATTTTCCCGATTGGCAGTAGTTTTCCGTGCTAAAAACGGCAATCCAATATCAATTAATTGATTTATAGCAACTTTTTCAGTGTTGCCAAGAACTTGCCAGTTACCCGATTCTAGTTCGCCATTAACATTAACAATACTGTCAGCAATATTCAGCGTTCCTTTGCCCGTCGCAGCGATCGCATTTAAACTCAAATCGTCCAGAGTGCCTGCTGCTTCGACGGTTCCGCTGAACAAACCCGCTACTTCAGGAGGGAAATTCAGCGTCGGTACGAGTTGCTGCAAACGGTTAAGGGCCACGCGATCGCCCTCGATCAAAGCTTGCCACTGACGGTTTTTTAGCGCAGCATCCACGTTCACAGAAGCGTCGCCAATCTTCACAACCGTATTTTGCAAATCCGCCGAATTCCTTGCGGCTCGAATTTCGCCCGCAGCGGGGAAAGTTCCTTGCGGTGCTTGCCATTGAACTCTCGCTTGAACGTTGTCTAACGGGCCGAAAATTTGAGCTTTTGCGGAGACACTGCCAATTGTAACAGCAGCAGGAATCGGGAGAGCGTAAATTTGGGCGATCGCGTCCCCGGGTACATTTTCAACTTGAAAGTCAAACACCAAACCAGATGGCGAATTCTTACTTTTTAAAGCAATATCAACTTCACCTTTGCCGCCAATTTTACCGCCCGCCGCCGGCACTACCAAAATATCGCTCAAAGTCAATCCTAAAGAGGAAAACGGGGGAATAGAAGATTGAGAATTGGGAGTTGGGGTTTGAGCCATTCTCCCGCGTTCCAATTTGAAATTAGTGCTAATATTGTTTAATTGCAGTCGATCGACCGTAGCGGGTTTTGTCGAGGCGATCGCACCTGTCAGCACGGGCAGATCAACTGTTCCCGTCAGCTTAGCATCCGCCTTCACTTCCCCCGCCACAGCAACGGGTAATACTACTTTCTGCCCTAACTCTGTTTCCACCGCACTGACAACATTTGCAAAAGCGACTGGTTGCACGCTAGTTGTCAGATTGAAGCTAGCATTATCCAAATTAAAATTAGTTCCAGTGGCAACAGTGCCTGCTATTCTCAGCGGAATTAGGCCGTAATTAGCCGCCAGACTATCGACAATCACATTAGTTCCCTGAAACCGCAACTGACCGCTGCTATTTTGTAGAATTTGTTTTAGGGAAGAAATACTCGCTTGCACTCCTCCAAAACTAGCCGTTCCGGTAATTCCCGATACTTTATTCTCTCGCACTTGCACGGTCAAATTCCCATTAGCCAGACCTTTTTGTAAAGAAATGCTGGAAAGTCGTAGCAAGCGAGCGAGGTCGGGCAAAGGCAAATTTTGACCTTGCAACTGCAGGTTAGTTTGCGCTGCAGGCAACATAGAATCAGCTTTAAGTATAAAATTATCGCTGTTAGTAAACTGACCGTTTACTTCGTAGAGAACGCGCTGATTTTGGTCGCGAAATAGAGCACTGCCATTTCTCACGCTTAGAGAAATCGGAGCCGAAGTTTTCTGTCCTACTGCGGGACTCGGTACCAACAAGGCGACGGAATTTTCAGCTCGAAATGCTTCAACTTCAGTTTTAAATAAACCCGGAGATTTCCGCTCCGCAGTTGGAAGATTAACCCAGCGGCCTTTAGCATCCTGTTCGATATAAGCGCTGGCTTGAACTAAAGTAATATCTAATTTGAGAGTGCGGGTGAACAGCAGTTGCCAAACCGAAAACTTTACTTTAACTGCTTCTGTAGAAGCGTAATCCGGATCGGTAGAAGTTGCAGGTAAAGTCGATCGGCCAAACCGCAAACTTGTTAGAGAAAATCCCTCCAAACGTCCGAGTTGCACGGGCCGCTTCAGCAACTGACTGACTTCAGTTTCCACCAAAGGAGCTAAATTTGCCCGCACCCACGCCTGAGCTACCACCGCCCCAACCAAGGCAATAATGCCCAATCCCGTACCGCTAAGCAGCAGCAGACGCCACCAGCGGCGGTGGGGACGGGGTGCGAGTTGATTTTTGTCGTCGTCCGAGTTAGTCATGGGTGTTTCTCAGAAATCAGAGAATTCAGGAATTAAGGGAATCAGCCGATTTTAGACAGGTATAATTTTTGTGATTCGCCAGCGTGGCTTCTGCCTTTGGTAGACTCAGAAGTGAGGTCGGAAGTGCCGATCCCCGGAGCGATCGCAGACAAAAGGCACGCCCCCACTCTAGGGTAGACTCCAGAAACCTTGACCGAACTTAATCAAAACACGCAACACCACCTAAAACCAAGTCCTCGAACTCCCCCAACTCCTCTAGGTTTCCCCCGCTGTGGAGGATGGGTGGTCAATCTAAAATCTAAAATATCAAATCAAGTCGTCCAAATGCCCCACATCCTTTCGATCCCGCCCGTGCAGGATCGGTGGTCAATCTAAAATCTAAAATATAAAATTTAAAATCGGTTGCCCGATCGCTTCTAAGATAAAAAAACGGTGGTTAAGAAGGTCTTTAAAACTTATGCGAGTGTTCGTCTTACTCTTCAATGCCCGCACCGAGAATGAGGGAATTCATACCATTCAACTCGGCGATCGCAATAAAGTTCTGATGTTTGAGTCAGAAGACGACGCCACCCGCTTTGGCGTGATGTTGGAAGCTCAGGATTTCCCCGAACCCGCTGTGGAGGCGATCGACGATGAGGAAATTAAGGAGTTCTGCGATAGTGTTGATTATGATTGGGAACTGGTGCCGGCGGGCGCGCTGGCGATCCCGCCAGAAGACAATGTAACACAGACTCAGTGGCAGCCGGAGGCGGAGCCGGAGGCGGAGCCGGAGCCGGATTCTGACGTTTCCCAAAACGAACTGGATTCTATTCGTCGCCGACTCGAAGGACTTTTGTGAGAGTCAGCAGTCATTAGTAGAATCCAATTGCAAAAATTGCTCTCCAATCTTGAAAAGCATCTGCGGTTATCTGCGTTTATCTGCGGTTTCCCTCTAAATCAATGACCAATGACCAATGACCAATAACCAATGACCAATGACCAATAACGCAGAAAACATCATGAAGAATTTGGAAGAACGGGGCCATCTGCTGACTGAACAGGTGAATACCAACAGCGAGAATTTAGACCAACTCAGTTCGATCGAATTAGTGGACTTGTTCAACCGGGAAGACGCCCAAACCTTAAGCGCGATCGCCCGCGCCCGCGAACAGTTAGCCGAAGCGATCGACATAGCAGCCGAGTCTCTGCGTCAAGGAGGCCGCCTGTTTTATGTCGGTGCGGGTACTTCCGGGCGTTTGGGGGTGCTGGATGCGGCCGAGTGTCCCCCCACCTTCTGCACGCCGCCAGAACTCGTACAGGGCATAATTGCCGGGGGTGCGGGGGCTTTGGTGCGGAGTTCGGAGGATTTGGAGGATCGGGCTGAGGATGGGGCTGAGGCGATCGCCCACCGTCAAATTATCAACTTAGATGTAGTTGTCGGGATTACGGCTGGAGGTACGACGCCGTTTGTCGCGGGCGCTTTACAGGCGGCACGCCAGCGGGGGGCGAAAACTGTGTTTATGGCCTGCGTACCCGTCGAACAAGTGAATTTTGAGGCTGATGTTGATATTCGGTTGTTGGTTGGCCCGGAGGTAGTGGCGGGTTCGACGCGCTTGAAAGCCGGTACAGTCACAAAAATGGCTTTAAATATCATTTCGACTGGGGTAATGGTAAAGCTGGGGAAGGTTTACGGCAATCGGATGGTTGACGTGGCGGTTACTAATAAGAAATTGCGCGATCGGGCTGTGCGGATGTTGCAGGATTTGACTGATTTGAGCCGGGATGAAGCGGGTTTTTTGCTCGAAAAAAGCGGCAAGTCTGTAAAATTAGCTTTGATGATGCACTGGACTAATTTGGAGAAGGAAGAGTGCGATCGAATTCTGGGCGAGTTTCAAGGAAATTTGCGATCGGCTGTGGCATCAATTAGTCATTAGTCAGTCATCTGTCATTCGTCATTAGTCATCTCATAAGTCAACAGTCAACAGTCATTCGTCATTTGCAATATCGAGTCAAAAAATTGTGAAATCTCTTCAGTGGATCTGATGTGATAAACACTTTTGGTTTTTTGAGCGCGATCGACATACTCGCGATATCTGGGAGTCAAATACTTGTGACACAACCAAAGAGCGCGGTAACTATTAATTGAACTCTTCAATATCGGACTGTTTTCAGACCAGCCTTCTGGCGATATAAAGCTACATGAAATCAGCCGTTTAGTCACCCACCAAAAATGCACGTATAGTGGTAAATCGACCAAAACCAGACTATCCGCCTCATTGAGTCGAAGCCAGATGGTTTCCCTGCAACCAAACCCGTCAATAATCCATCGATCAGTAGCCAAAATTTGATCGTAGGTACGCTTATATTCTTCATTTGGAACCTCAGCGCCCCCAGATTGATATTGAATCTTATCCAAGGCCTAAAGTGGCAAACCAGTGATTTCCGATAATCTCTTGCTTAGAGTTGATTTACCGCCTCCAGTATTGCCAAACACGGGTACTTTTTTCATAGTTCCCCTTTTAGTAATTTAGTTATTAGTCATTAGTCATCAGTAGCGGACTAAAACATGAAGGTCAATCGAATTTATAGCTTTCAAAAAAGTCAATTTCGGTGAGTCTGGCGCGGATCATTGACGTTATTGAGAAATGCGATTAGGGTCAGTATATATATTTGTTATTGGGCGATCGCTTCGATATTTTATCAGATAAGCGAGCGCGGCCCGGTATTGTCTGTCGATCGATTTGTAAAATATCTGTCAAATCTAAGAGGATCGCTCCTTCGTTAAAAAAGCCGTTTCTGAAGCCAACGCACCTAGTACGAGACTGCTGGATACTCTACCCACTTTGAAATTTCAAACCGAATCCTATGCAACCAAAGCCTAACCTTAACCTATACTCATCCTTGGGGCATTTCCCCTGGCTGAAAAAAAGCTACACTGCCAAAATTATGGTGGTTGCATTTTTAGGCACGCACGTTCCTTTGCTAACCTTAATGGTCTGGTTTCTTACCTCAAACGCTTACTCTGTAGAGACATCAGTCCGGGTTCTGCTGATTGCTCTGCTGGCGACATTAGCGGGTACGGCAGTAACGCTTTCTACGCTACGCTACCTCCTGGTTCCGGTAATCTTAACCTCGGAGGCTCTACAAAACTACCTCGATACAAGAACCTTGCCGAACTTACCCACAGAGTTTACTGATGAAGTCGGTACGCTGATGGCAAATTCCTCACAAACGCTTTACAAACTAGATGAATTAATTCATTACATTACCCACTACGATGAACTGACTGGATTGCCCAATCGTGACTTATTTTGCGATCGCCTGAATCAAACCCGCTCTCAAAATGACTCACCCTTGGTCGCAGTGCTGGTAGTGGGTATCGATGATTTTACAGGGATGCGCCACGCGTTGGAGCCTGAGATGTGCGACTTACTAATTAGAGCCGTTTCCCAACGGGTGGTACAGTGCATGGATCAGTCAGATGTCTTGGCGCGTTTGGGCGACGGTGAGTTTGCGATCGCTCGCAGCGAACTCCCCTCGCTGGAGAGTGTGGTCAAGCTATCCCAACTGCTGCTGAGTACGCTGACCAAACCTTTCTCTATCAAGGGCAACCCGATCCACATCACCGCCAGTCTTGGCATTACATTGAACCATCTAGAAAATACGAATTCTGTAGATAAACTTCTTCAGCAAGCCGACTTCGCACTTCATCAGGCAAAGCAGCAAGGGCGGAGCCACTATCAGTTTTATTCACCCGAAATGAACGTTCACTTACAGGAGCGACTGGCCCTAGAAAATAGCCTGCGCGGAGCGCTGGAGCGTAACGAACTACTGGTTTACTATCAACCGCTGATCGACCTGCACAGCGGACAGGTGACAGGAACGGAGGCGCTGGTTCGCTGGCAGCATTCTACAGAGGGTTTGGTCCCTCCGGTAAAATTTATTCCGATCGCCGAGGCCAATGGCGAGATCGTGCCCATTGGTGAATGGATATTGCGAACGGCTTGCGCTCAAACCCGTCGCTGGCAACTGGCTGGGCGGCCAGCCCTGCGGATTTCGGTGAATCTGTCGGCTCGACAATTTGAGCAGCCGAATCTGGTTGAGATGGTTCGCCAAATTTTGGCCCAGACCGAACTCGAAGCTGCGTATTTAGAACTGGAAGTGACTGAAACTGCCTTGATGACTGACATCGATCGATCGGTCAAAATCTTAACGCAACTGCGAGAACTTGGCGTGTCCCTCGCCCTAGATGACTTTGGCACAGGTTATTCTTCCCTCAATTACCTGCAACGGTTTCCGGTTAATATGCTCAAGATCGATCGATCCTTTGTCAAAGATGTACTGTCTAACCCGGACAGCGCCACCATTACTGATGCGATCATTGCTCTGGCCAAAAGTCTGCGGTTAACGATCACCGCAGAAGGCATTGAAACCAAGGAGCAGCGTGACTACCTGCAAGTGCGAGGCTGCCATGAAGGTCAAGGGTTTTACTTCAGTCGCCCTGCTAACGCTGATACAATCACCAAAGTGCTAAACGACTCGTTTCAGTCTGATGCAGCATCTATCCCTATTGCCACCCACTTTTAAGCTGAACCAGTCAAGAACTCGCCGTCAACCCGAAGGGTATGACGGCAGCTTGCAAAAAGCTCTGACTTGATCCGATTAAGTTGGCTTTCACTGATAATGCGATCGTCAACTCAGTACCCATGCCGACGGTTGAGTTGACAGAAAGCATCCAGGATACAAGCCCCCGGATTCATCCGTCCACAAATAAAAAACGTGTATCCGATGAAACTTGCCCCCCGAATTTATCCGTGGGGTCAATGCTTCAATTCTTTAATCTAAAATCTAAAATCGATTGACTTCTCCAAGAAGTCGGGAATCTGGGTATGCTGTTTTTTAGGTGTTGACAAAAACAGAAGATGTAAGCTGACTTTGACTTACACCCTGCACGATTCCCAAATAACTACTGCCCGACTTAATCGCCGTAGAAGCGATGCTTGCACCTGCATCCAACTGCAAACTCACAGCTTCAAAAGTCAAGTTGGCAAATCCCATACCGTCAGTCAAACCAATATTATCCCCGATCGCAAAATCGGCTATTACATCAGCACCGATTAAACTAGCCGAAGCAGACAAACCTCCTGCTAAAATAAACGTATCATTTCCAGCGCCGCCCGTCAGAATATCTTGCCCGCGATCGCCCGCCAACAAATCGTCGGCGTTACCGCCAATCAAGACATCATCTTCTTTGCCGCCGCGAATAGTATTGTTACCGTCCGATCCGATTAGTCGATCGTTATCGTTGTTGCCGCTAATAAAATCATTGCCAACACCGCCATCAATTGAATCGGATTCTTTGCCGCCCGATAAGCTGTCATTGCCGCCTGCGCCATTAATTGTATCCGCACCTTGCATTCCATTAATGCTATCAACCTCTTCTCCCCCGGTGATATTGTCTTTGCCGGAAAGGGCAAAAATTGGCAATCCCGCAGCATTTGGCGGTATTTGAGTATCGGCACTATCTGATAGGAAATAATTGACCCCGCTGGCTGTATTTTTGGGTGCTGTTGTCGGGCTGCCGTCCCCTGTAGCATTGGGTATGGGCGAAGTAATCGATACCAATGTGTTGGGAGTAGGTGTCGGTATGGGTGTCGGTGTGGGAGTCGGTGCGGGATTGACACTACCGTCAAGAGAAGTAGCAAAAACTTGCGTCCAATAGTGATTGAAATTTTCTGTGCCAGTATCGTTGGCTAAGAAATAGTAACCGATGCCAATTTCTTTGAGATTGGGGTTAAGAATGTTAGCGCGGTGGCCGCTGCTGTTCATCCACGATGATACAACTTCTTCGGGTGTAGAAGAACCCGCAGCAATGTTTTCTGCTGCCGATGAAAATTGATAGCCCGTTGCAGAAATCCGACTTGCTAATGACGAACCATCTTTTCCGGTATGGGAAAAGAAGTCTTGCAGTGCCATATTTTGGTTGTGATTTTCCGCTGCCTTTAGTAACTGACTATTTAAAATTAGCGGGGACAAACCTACTTTGCTGCGTTCGATGTTGGTAAGTTCTAAAAGTCTATTAATAAAGTTTTGATTGGTTGGGCTTGGTGCTACTTGAGAGGCAGCTCGCTCTCCTGTTAAAATGTCCAAAGACTCAGAATCCGAAGCAGAATTTGGTAGTTGTTCTAACATGGGGATGATAAACAGTTTTAAGACTTGGTTTTGCTGGTAGATGGCTTACCGTCTTAACGATAGTTTCCCCGATCGCTAGCTGGGCAAAATTAAATACTTGTATTAATTCCTGCCACTGCTGTATCTATTTAGATTATAGCTGTTCTCAAAGTGGGGATGTCAAGAGTCCGGCTCTGGTTGGGTTTGGGAAGAGTGCGATCGACTTTGAGGAGAGTTTCAAAAGAATTTGCGATCGGGCCTGGCATCAATACAATTTTATATTTAAGATTTGAGCTTTGAGATTGTTCCTGATTAGTAAGGTTTGCGGTGTGCACCAGCCCGCGGGCGGGCGGGCTAGAAACCCGGTTTCTACGAGTTTTGCGGACAGGAACGAGAAATATAGGAAGAAACCGGGTTTGTGAATTCTGTGTGCGATCGCGAACAGAGTTTTTAGTAGAATCTTCACCAAAAATTCTAAATTAATTCAAAATTCACAACCGCGCAGGGTTGTTCGGGATCACAAAAGCAATCTCAAGATTTCAAACTATTTTCTTGTCCGGCTTTAGCCTCCTGAGCAACTTGTTCAACCTCATCTTTGGCGAGAATTTCCAAAGCCGCCTCTGCTTCTTTACCGCCCAAGCGCCTGAGAGCTTGGGCGACTCTGTAACGGATTTGCCAATCTGCATTGGAAGCGTAGGGAAGCAGCAGCGGCAGCGCCCGTCGATCTCCCAATTCACCTAATGCGCTGATCGCAATAGTTTGGATCAATTCGTTTTCAGAAGTGAGGGCATTTTCTAACATCGGAAAAGCTTTTGGATCTCCCATTTCTCCCAAAGCCGCGACGATGCTGAGTTGCACCAGCCATTCAGATGTACTGCTGTAAACTTGCTGCAAATCTTCTAAAGCATCGGTTAATTTCAATGCGCCCAAAGCATCGGCTGCTGCTGCTTGCACGTCGGGTTCGGGGTCGTTGTTCAAGCAGTTTCGCAGTACCTCTAAAGCGTTCGGCAGATTCTGCGTGCCGAGGGTTGATAATTGGCTGACTGCTGCGTAGCGAACCCGGACGTTGTTGTCGCCGATCGCAATTTGAATCAGTTTATAGGCGATCGCTGGTTCTAGTTGCCGCAGTTGGTTGACTGCTCGCAGTCTTTCGCCAAAATCCTCGGAATTCAGCAATTGTTCGACAGACTCAGGGGTAATGCTCATCGGATTTTAGATTTTAGATTTTAGATTTTAGATTTGGTAATTGGCAATTGCCAAAAATTCGCACATTGAAAGAGCGATCGGCTCGTTTTCTGATACAGTCCTGGAACTGCAAAAGTTAATTAAGACTCGGCCGCCATCGCTCGAATAATATCTCCCCTAGTGAGGATGCCGATTACTTTGCCCGCAGCATCAACTACTGGCAATCGGTGGATGCTGCGATCGTGCATTAGTTTTGCAGCTTCTGGGAGAGATTTCTCGGGATCGATGGTAACTGGCTCTTTACTCATCGCTTCTCCTACTGTTTGCCCCAAAGCCTTGTGAAGTTCTCGTTCATAACGACCTGGATTTTCTAGGTAAATCACGCTGTCGAGCACCATGATATAAGCGGGCGGAGTTACGCCGGTTTCGCGCCACATCAAGTCGGTTTCGGAGATGACTCCTACCAACAAGTCATTCTCATCTACGACGGGAAGACCGCTAATGCGTCGCTCGGCTAAAATTTTAATCGCTTCGTTCAAGGGCATTTCGGGTCGCGCCAAAATCGGCTCGCGGCTCATTACATCGGCTACTGTTTTTGGCATGATTAGCGGTTGATTGAGTTGTTGCTCTAAATCGATCATATAGGGAAAGGGCGGCACAAACTGAAGAAAGGAAGCTCTGCTGAAGGGATTCGTTAGAAGGTAGAAGGAAGGAAAAAGTTTGAATGCCAGAATTTTGCTGTTTTTTTCGATCGCACTATAAAATTCTGCCGTTTGCCTCCCTCCGGCGAGCGATCGGTCTGACAAGATTGTTAAGATATCTTAAAGAGCGGATAAATCCTTACCAATGCCAGAATCTCCAGCCCGAGAACCAGACTCCCAACCAGAAGCGCGCTGTGTATTGGTTTGCCAGTATCTATCTTGCCTGAAAAATGGTTCAGCAGCAGTGCTAGCTGCTTTTGAAGCTCAACAAGTTGCAGGGGTGAAAGTGGAGGCCTGTAGTTGTCAGGGACAGTGCACCACTGGTCCGACTGTACGAGTTACCCCAGACGAAATTTGGTATTGTCGAGTTAAACCGAGTGATGTACCGTTGATTGTGGAAGAGCACTTCAAAGGGGGAAAACCTGTAGAGGCGCTGTTCAATCCGAGAATTCATGCGCGTTATTATTATTAATATTGACTTGATTAGGTGAAACTTCCAAGCTCTGGCGCATCTAATTTTAATAGTTATTGTTAAGGAACTGGCACTTTGAAAATCCAAGGAATTGCGCTTAGTTTGTTAGTCCTAATTCTGGGGCGTCCGTCGGCGGTTGCTGCTCAAACGTCTGCGGTTGCTGGGGATATTTGTCCTGGGGAATTGGGGGCGCAAGTAGATGCGATCGCCAATCGTCCCGAATTTAGTCGATCGCGCTGGGGCATTTTGATTCAACCTCTATCTTCTACTACTACTCTCTACAGCCGGGATAGCCAAAAATATTTTATTCCAGCATCAAATGTCAAGCTGCTAACTACAGCCGCTGCTTTGCATAAACTCGGTGCAGATTTTCGGATTAAGACATCGGTTTACAGTGGCGAAAATGGGAGTTTGTACGTTGCCGGCAGGGGAGATCCAAGCATTGCTGAGGCTCAGTTGAAATCCTTGGCGCAGCAGTTAAAGCAGCGGGGAATTAGTCAAGTTAACGAGTTGATTGGCGATGACAGCTATTTTCAAGGCAGTGCAGTTAATCCGAATTGGGAATGGGAAGACGCCCAAGCAGGCTACGGAGCGCCTATTAACAGTTTAATTTTTAATCAAAACTCGATCGACCTTCTCTTGTCCCCACAGGATCTCGGGCAACCTCTGAAAGTTACTTTTGCCGAACCAAAGCTGGCAAATCAGTGGCAAATTCAGAACAATTCTGTTACCGTCGCTCAAAGCGAATCCGAGTTTATTGAAGTTGGCCGGGAGTTCGATCGACCTATAATTCGAGTTAGCGGACAGTTGAAAGTTGGTGGCGAACCTGAATCAGCTTATGTCGCAGTTGTCAACCCCGCTAATAATTTTTTGCAGCAGTTTCAGCAAGTTCTGGCGGCTGAGGGAATTCCTGTTAAACAGGCTTTAGTTGCCTCGAATTATCGCAATTTCAATCAAGAATTAGCGACCGTTGAATCGCCGCCGCTGGCTGAATTGGTGAGAGAAACTAATCGCGAAAGCAACAATCTTTATGCAGAAGTTTTATTGAGATTGCTGGGAAAACTTACCGACAAGATGCCCCAGCAGCAAGAGGATACAGGTGAAATGGGTTTGAAAGAGTTAAAAACAGTTTTAACTCAATTAGGAGTAAATCCAAACAGCTACATATTAGCCGACGGTTCGGGACTTTCCCGGCACAATTTAATTAGTCCAGAAGCCTTGGTGCAAACTTTGAGATTTATGGCAAATTCGCCTGCGGCATCTATTTACCGTGCGTCACTGCCGATCGCTGGCGAGAACGGCACTTTAAAAAATCGCTTCAATAATACACCAAACCGCGTAATTTTGCAAGCTAAAACAGGAACTTTGAGCGGAGTTTCGGCGCTGTCGGGATATATCGAAGTTCCGAATTACGAACCGCTGGTGTTTAGCATTATCGTCAATCAATCTGACCTATCGGCTGCAAAGATGCGATCGGCAACTGACGAAATTGTGCTATTATTGAACCGCTTGCGTCGCTGTTAAAACAACACATTTAAGGTGAGAAAGTTAAGCTCAGTAGTTACACCTAAAAAACAGGACACCCAAAAACCCTACAAGTTTTAAGTTTCATTAGATTGCAGCGGCGGAGATCGAAAAGCAGCTACAATAAAAGTAGAAAAATTAACACCATTGGGCCGTTTCAGCCTGCTATCAGTCGGCGGTTTCTGTACTTCCCGAAAATAAGTCTAACTTTCCAACTATGAATTCTTTAGATTCCGAGCAGCAACACATCTTTGTCGAAACCAATAACATCCGCCTGCACTGCGTTTCTCAAGGAGAAGGCGATCTCGTTCTCCTCCTGCATGGGTTTCCCGAGTTTTGGTACTCTTGGCGCCATCAAATTCCTGCTTTAGCGCGTTATTTCAAGGTTGTGGTGCCAGATTTGCGGGGCTACAACGATTCCGACAAGCCGGAAGGCGGGTACGATTTAGATACGCTGAGCGCCGATATTGGGGGTTTGATTGCGAGCTTGGGCTATACAAAAGCTCACATTGTCGGTCATGATTGGGGAGGCGCGATCGCGTGGCATTTAGCTCAAAAATTCCCTGAAAAGCTCAATCGCTTGGCAATTTTAAATGCTCCCCACCCGCAGCGATTCCTACAGGAAATGGCGAGCAATTTAGATCAAATCCGTCGCAGTTGGTACGTTTTGGCTTTTCAGGTTCCCGGCATTCCCGAATGGTTGATCCGGCAAAACTTGAAAGATTTTGTGCACAATGTTTTTCAAGGACAAGCTGTTCGCAAAGGAGCTTTTAGCGCTGAGGAAACTAAGATTTATCAGACTGCTTTAGAAAAGCCGGGAGTATTAGCCGCCGCGCTCAATTATTATCGGCAGATGTTTCACCCGCAGCGGCTTTGGCATTTGGGGCAGAAATTAGAACCTGTGACAGTGCCTACTTTGGTGCTTTGGGGAGAAGAAGATGCGTTTTTGAGCCACAAACTTGTAGAAGGTTTAGACCGATTAATTACGGCTCCGTTTAAGTTAAAATTAGTCCCTAACTGCGGTCACTGGATTCAGCAGGAAGCGCCGCAAACGGTGAATCGAGAATTGCTGAGCTTTCTGAGAAATTCTTCTCCTTCTTTGGCTTTGGCTTAGAAAAAAATTAACGCTTGCAAATAAGAACGGGCATCTTGCCCGTTCTTAATATCTACGGGCAAAATGCCCGTTCCACAAGAACATTGAATTTTTGGGGAACGGGCATCTTGCCCGTTCTTAATATTTGACGCACCCTACTTATTTATTAATCCCAGAGCAAATTTTCTTGGATCAGCAGTGCAATCATCGCAGTTCGGGAACAAACACCGAGTTTCATAAAAATCCGCCTCACGTAAGTAGCAACCGTCCAGTGACTGATATTTAAATTTTTGGCAATACATTTGTTTGGCAGGCCTTGGGCTACTAATTGCGCGATCGCTCTTTCCCGTGGACTCAGGCTAATTTCCGGTTTGTAACTTGTGCTTTGCATATTTTTGCAATGAGGTAACGAGTTAAAATCTAATCAATTAAGGGTAGAATTCCGAGTTTCTCTCGAACTTCAGATAAAGGAGTTTCCCAATCAGATGCAACGTCCCAATTAATTAGCCGAGTGGCTAATTTTCCGTGTTTTAAGCCTTTGATAATTTGTCCGATCGCGCATTTTCCGCCGATCAGTCCAACTAACACTAAAATCGCACAGGAAGGGCGAAATACTTGAGCGCGAGTAAAGGCTTGAAGTACCAATTCATCTTCAGTTGAAGCCGAAAGGCCAGTCAGGACGTGCCAAACGTCGTGGTTTCGCTGAATCCAGTCTCCCGATGCGATCGGCTCAAAGCCTTGTTCGTCTAGAAATCGCGCCACTTCGCACCCTAATGTTCCTGCTGGCAGTTGGCGCAATTTTGCCAAGTTTATTTCAAAATGTCGATCGCTCTCAATTTGAGGATTAATTGTTTGAGCCATCTTTAATATAACTTCTAATTGACCGTCAGCCATAATTTATCCTCCCTTCAACAATGATTTAAATTTCGAGCAAATTAATTTGTGTTTGTCACGTTCATTTTTGCGGTGAATCAAGACGATTTTTTTTACCGAGTCAGCTTAAAAATCGTACTTTCTGTCAAACCAATTGGCTATCAGGAGCTTTTACATTTCTTTACAAACCTTCTTAGATGTGAAATCTGCTATCTGTAAAAATCGCCCTAGTGTTTGGAATCCCAACTTGCCTCACCCGGAAGTACCCGTAAAATCCACAGTATTTAGCGGTGATTGGAACCCGCTTACTTACGTATATGAATTTATTTTGCTGCTAATTATTGGAACTTGCAATGAGTCAGAGGTGGAAGCTCGCAGGCATCGTGATGCAGGTGCATACAAGTGAAGAGAGTTGAAGGGAGCTGAAGCAAGGTGAAGTTATGCAGAGTTGATTTTTCGGAATTACGCAGTAGTCCCCATCCCCTGTGGTTGGCGAATTTGTAGTGGCCAGCATGGGGGATTGCCCGTATGTCGTTAGAATGTCGCTCAAATGAGTGTCACTCATTTGAGCGACTGGTCAAGTATTTTCAGCAACAGCTATAAATAAAGTAGAGATTCATACAAGGTGTTGCTGTGAAAAAACTTTACATTTGGTTATCCACAGGAGTTATGTCATTAATTTGGTGCGCTGCTGCTAGCGCTACGACTTATGTTAACCCCAACGGTAAAACTACTTTAAACCTGTCAGAAAAAGCGAACAATAGCAGCAGTTTTTACTTTACCAGAGTAGGCAATCGTGATTTTTTGGGCAATATTCAAATTACTCGTTCCGAAGGAGCAGCAGGCTCTTACTACTACAACGGAACTTTCAAAGACCATGCGACTGGCCCTGGCAGAAAAATTGTTTGTTCTGGAGATATTAGCATTATCAGGCATCAAGTTGGAAGGAGCAGCTTGGGAGCAGAAGTTACTTGGAAGGTGAAAGAAGGAGAAAATTGTCCTTCTATTGGCAAGACATTTAAAGTAAATTTAGTAGAAGCTTTACCGCTTCCTAATGCAAGTGGCGACTATACTTCTAGCAACTCTAATACTTGGTTGACTCAAACTGCTGGTTCTGCAACTTGGCCTGCTTGGCGAGTCACGTCGCGAGATGGACAACTCAACTGCCGCAAGACCGCAAACGGAGCAATTCAAACAGTTTACCGCGCGGATAAAGATACAGTTGCTGCTGAACTCAGGGGAGTAAATGCGATTACAATGGCGAACGGTCAACCCTGGTTGCTCACAAGACAAGGCTGTTATGTGCGCGCTAATTCTCAATACGTTCAGCCAGTTTCTATGCCTGAATAAGTGAGCGTAAGTAGGGAGCATCTCAATGAAAACAGCCAAGCCCACAATTGGAGTTTTGAGGCAAGAGGCAGAAGGCAGAAGGAAGGAGCCAGAAGAAGTATTTTTACAAATATCAGATGCTCCCAGTTCCGCTGTCAGATCCACGCAGCTTACCAAAAGACATGAATCCAGTTTACAAGCAGTATTCTGAAAACAATTCTGTTGGGATAAGCTGTTGCGGGATTTAAATTGTATGTCAAAAAAAAATCAAAGTCTTGTGGGAGTAGGGGTTGGGCGTCCCGCCCGCCTCGAATATACAATTTAAATGCGCCACAGCTTAAAGTATCACTTTACTTGGTTTATGCTTCAGGAAGTTATTGAATATGATGGGGACGGCAGGTTTTTACCATGCACCGCTTATGTAGACCGTCGATATGCTTATCCGTTTCATAATTCAGGTTGTTTTCCCCAGGATTTGCCCAAAAATAAACGTGTTTATAAGTATAAAAAAGACTATACAACTGAGGTTTCCTAGGTGGACAATTATCGAGATTATGTGGGTTGCATAGAATAGTTGATTGAAGATTTATTGAAGCTAGGGAATCCCAAAAAAATCCGCGTTATTTTGGGGCTTCACTACTAAACAATCGATCACTGCATAACAATTGCCATGCAAAGGAGTACCCTCTCATCCCCGTTTATCCTGCAAAACTTACATAGCGTGACCAAAGTTACTATCGCCCGTTAAATAGAAACTCGCTATCGTCATTTAATTAAAATTAAACTGCTCAAAGAATCGCCGACTTTCCGGTCAAACAAAAACGCCACATCATAGCTAAGCAGGCTAAGGAGGATGTCAATCAGAATAGTGGTATCGACAAGAGATAATCGTTAGATACTCGTCATCCACAGCATAAACTAATCGATTCGTATCATCAATTCGCCGCGACCAAAAACCAGCCATATTCTCCCTCAGTGGTTCTGGCTTTCCGATGCCCTCAAACGGCAATCGGATTGTTGGCTCAATTAGCTTGCTAATTCGTTTTAACGTTTTCTTGTCTGGCCCTTGCCAATATAAATAATCACCCCAAGCCTCATCCGTCCATGCTAACTTTCTAGTCATCCAACAAATTTCGCTCCACCACTTTCCCCTGCTTAAACTGAGCAATAGAACGCTCCAAATGGGCAGTATTGGCGGGAGAGTTGAGTAAATGAGTAAAACGAATAAACCAGTAAATTCGATCGCGCCGAAGCATAATTTACTGGTTTTACTGGTTCCCAGGCTGTGTTACTGGTTTACTGACTGTGCCTCTTAACCCCTGTAAGCGACCAAGAGCCGAAGCCGAGCGAAAATTAAATTCGAGGCTCTAGGTCGCTGTTGAGCGTTACTTTCGCTGCCGCCTGGTAACGAGTAAAACGAGTAAACGAGTAATAATTGAGGACTAAAAAATTTAGATTTCTTCGTCCAAACCATCTACATCATCTACATCATCTACGCCATCTACATCATCTACATCATCTACATCATCTACATCATCTACATCATCTACCTCAACAGGAGCGACAGAATTAGCAGAAACCACAGCACCAGTCTCAAGTTTCTTTTTAACTAGCTCCTCAATTTCATTTTTGAAATCGATGTTTTTCTCCATGTGCTGGATCACTTTGTCTCGTCCTTGAGCTATGTTCTCTCCGTTGTAGCTATACCAAGAACCTTTTTTCAGAATTACTCCCATTTCGTCTGCCAAGTCAGTTAGACAGCCTAAAGTAGAAATGCCTTTGCCAAATACGATGTCAAATTCGGCAATGCGGAAAGGCGGAGCAACTTTATTTTTAGCAACTTTAACTTTCGTGCGGTTGCCGTATTCTTCGGTACCTTTTTTCAAGCTTTGAATGCGGCGAATGTCGAGCCGTACGCTGGCGTAGAATTTGAGTGCGTTGCCGCCGGTTGTTGTTTCCGGGTTGCCGTAAGTTATGCCGATTTTCTGCCGCAATTGGTTGAGGAAGATGACGGTACAGCCGGATTTGCCGATATTGCCGGTGATTTTCCGCAAAGCTTGACTCATCAATCGGGCTTGCAAACCCATGTGAGAGTCGCCCATGTCGCCTTCAATTTCGGCGCGGGGGACGAGGGCGGCTACGGAGTCAATTACTACGATATCGACGGCGACGGAACGGACGAGTTGATCGACAATTTCCAGGGCCATTTCGCCGGTATCCGGCTGGGAAACTAAGAGATTTTCAATATCGACGCCTAAAGCTGAGGCGTAGGTGGGATCGAGGGCGTGTTCGGCATCGACAAAGGCTGCGATACCGCCGGATTTTTGGACTTCGGCGATCGCGTGGAGGGCTAGAGTGGTTTTACCGGAACTTTCCGGGCCGTAAATTTCAATGACTCGACCTTTTGGCAAACCGCCGCCCAAAGCAATGTCTAGTGTCAGGGCTCCGGTGGGAATGGTTTCTACCCTCATGCGAGTGGAGTCTCCCAATCGGACGATCGCCCCTTTGCCAAAGCTGCGCTCGATTTGGGAGAGTACGGAAGTTAGAGCTTTTTGCTTTTCTGAGTTTTCAGTGGAAGTTTTTATAGACGCTTCTTTTTTTGCCATTTGCGGTACGCGGGTAGACCCCTTGCGGAGCTTGTTGATTAACTGTACAACACGTATGTTAGCAGTTATTTTTGGGGTCTGGAGGTTCTGGGAGGATCTGGCTGAAGATTCTTGATTTTGGGGGTGGTTCAGCCTGAGCCAGCTTTCAGCAGGCTCTAATCTAGAAGGTATTCGGCATCCGGCAGAGGGTAGAATTATTGTCTGTTAGGAGATGTAGTTGGTATCGATCGCGATCGGAGTGAGGTTTAATGATTGTCTACAGTTCCAAATTCCGTGAAGCGTAGCTATCCCCGACGGAATCGCCACAATTAGGACAAGCATGGGATCTACAACACATCAAGACACATCTGTTAATACCAAAAATTCCCGCTGGCTGATGAACTTATTGGCGATCGGCATTTTACTTGGTATCGGATTTCGGTTTTTTGAGATCGATCGCAAACTGTACTGGCACGACGAAGTTTACACATCAATCCGCGCCGCTGGTTTCACCCGCCAAGAAATTGACGACGAACTATTCCAAAACCGGATTGTTCCCGCACCCGAATTGCAAAAATATCAGCGGATTAAACCGGGAAGTACAGAAGCAGACACAATTCGTTCTTTAGCACTAGAAGACCCGCAGCATCCGCCTTTATACTTTCTCATGGCTCGTTGGTGGATGCAGCAATTTGGCAGTTCTCTAACAGCATCCCGCAGTTTGCCAGCACTATTGAGTTTGCTGTCGTTGCCTTTGATGTACCTGTTAGCTCAGGAACTTTTCGCCTCGAATTTGGCGGCGTTATTAGCAACAGCACTTTTGGCATTATCTCCTTTTGACATATTGTTTGCTCAGACAGCAAGGCAGTACAGTTTGCTGACAGCCACAGTTATTGGCAGCAGTTGGCTGCTGCTGAGAGCAGTGCGGTTGCGGGGCTGGCAAAATTGGGTATTTTACTCGCTGGCGATCGCCCTTGGTTTCTACACTCACCCTTTCTTCAGTTTAACACTCATCGGACACGGAGTTTTTATAATTGCTTACTGGTTGTTTGTCCGAAAAACAAAATTGCGAGGTCACGTAACTAATTCCCAATTTTTCTTAGCAGTAACAGCAGCTTTAATATTGTATATCCCGTGGATTTACGTGCTAGCAACCAACCTGGAACGTGCCTCCTCTACGACTGATTGGACGCGAGTATCTCCCGGTTGGCTGTATCTAGTCAAATTGTGGACTCTCAGCTTTACCGCCTTATTTTTTGACTGCGACTTCGGGTTTGATAATATCTTGACTTATCTGCTGAGATTGCCATCTTTGCTGTTAATTATGGCAGCACTTTACCAAATCTGCCGCCGGGCTAGTAGTTCAACTTGGCTGTTTATTTTAACATCAATTTTTGTACCTTTTTTGATACTGGCATTACCGGATCTAATCCTAGGTGGCAAACGTTCTGCCGTCAGCCGTTATCTGATTTCCTGCTTTCCGGGAGTGCAGCTAGCAGTTGCTTACTTGCTCGCCTGTTACCTGAAAACTCAGCAGCGGTTTTGGCAAGTCATTTTAGCCTTGGTATTTACAGCTAGTGTAGCCTCCTGTACAGTTAGCGCTTTTTCTGATACTTGGTGGAGCAAAGACTTGAGCTATTTTAATGCTGAAGTTGCGAAAATTATTAACAAAGAGGCGATAGCTAACCGATCAATTAAAGATACAATTGTAATTAGCGATCGCGGCAACGATTTTACGAACATGGGAGATTTGCTTTCTCTGAGTTATTTGCTCGACAAAGACGTGCGGCTGATGCTGATGAGCCAGTCGCCCGAAATCGAGATGCTGAACAAATATTCGGCTCCCCTAGTGTTCCGCCCTTCGGAAAAATTGCGATCGGCACTCAAGCAAAATCAACGCCGCTTAGAGCCAATATTGGAGTATGCCAGACTTTTTCGAGTGCGACGAGCTTCTTAGAGCAATTATGAAAAGTAGTGATACAGATAGATTGTACGTAAGCATCTGTAGGGACATGGCAATGCCGTGTCCGGCGCGGGGATTAGGGATACGGCATTGCCGTGCCCCTAATGTTCGCTTTGACTTTTAATAATTGGTATAAGATTGAGGATTGTAGTCAGAAAAAACTGTTTGAGTTGTCTCAAGTATCTGGGCTGACACACCCGACAGCATCAGCAATAATTATTTGAATACTTAGGATTAAACGCAATGCAAGAGTTAAATAATTCATCTTCCGAATCCGCACAGCAATTTCGCAATCTTCAGACAGAGTTACGTGAACGTTGGCGAGGGCTCGAAGAATTCGACAGCGGAGATTGTGACATTATTATAATTCCTTCGGTCAGCTTAGATCAGCAAGAAATGCAGAAAGTTGAGGGTGCTTACCACTACGAAGAGCGGCATTTATTTTCATTGATTCGCCTGCGAAATCCCCGCACGCGCTTAATTTACATTACCTCCGAACCCTTGCACCCGATGATTGTGGATTATTACCTGCAATTGCTGCCAGGAATTCCATTTTCTCACGCGCGCGATCGGCTTTTGCTGTTCAGTGCTTACGATGCTTCTGCCAAATCCCTCACCCAGAAAATTTTAGAGCGCCCTCGCTTGATGGAGCGCATTCGTCAAGCAGTACGGCCGACAAAATCTTATATGGTTTGTTATAACTCGACGCCTTTAGAACGCGAGTTATCTGTTAAATTGGGGATTCCTTTGTGGGCCAGCGATCCCGATCTGTTGTACTGGGGAACAAAAAGCGGCAGCAGGCAAATTTTCCAAGAATGTGGCGTGCCTTATCCTGACGGTTCCGAGTTGGTTTGGAATGCCGAAGATTTAGCAGAAGCTGCCGCTCAATTGTGGGAACGGCAACCGGATTTGCAGCGGATAGTAATTAAGTTAAATGAAGGTTTTTCGGGGGAAGGAAATGCAATTCTAGATCTGCGTTCCCTGGCAAGTAAAGCGCCTCAAGAAAGAGCCAAGGCAATTGGGGATTGCTTCCATAATTTGCGCTTTCAATCCACAGGCGAAACCTGGGAAAATTTTAGCAGCCGCATTCCCGAATTAGGGGCAATTGCCGAAGCATTTATCGAAGGAGAAGAAAAGTTCTCGCCCAGTGTTCAAGGCAGAATTATTCCCAGCGGCGAAGTAGAAATCCTCTCCACTCACGACCAAATTTTAGGAGGCCCAGACGGTCAAATTTTCTTGGGTTGCCGATTTCCGGCGGACGAATCTTATCGGCTGGCGTTGCAAGAATTGGGATGGAAAGTGGGGCAAAACTTAGCTAAAAAAGGGGCTTTAGAGAGATTTGGAGTAGATTTTCTCGCTGTAAAGCAATCCGATGGGAAATGGGATATGCAAGCAATAGAAATTAACTTGCGGAAAGGAGGCACAACTCATCCGTTTATGGCGCTGAAGCTGTTAACAAATGGTCGGTACGAACGTTCGACAGGATTATTTTACAGCCAGCAGGGCCGTCCGAAATATTATGTCGCTTCGGACAACTTGAAAAAAGAGCGCTATCGGGGGTTATTACCGAACGATTTGATGGATATTATTGCTGACAATCAACTGCACTTTGACAGCGGTACAGAGACGGGCAGTGTGTTTCATTTAATGGGTTGTTTGTCGGAGTTTGGCAAATTGGGAGTGACGAGTATCGGCAATTCGCAGCAAGAAGCAGAGGATATGTACAACAAAGTTGTGAAAGTGCTCGATCGCGAAACGTCAGGCGATTTTAGGTTTTAGATTTTAGATTTTAGATTTGATCCCGTCAGCTTAGATCCCCGGCTTCTTGAAGAAGTCGGAGATCTAATATCCCTCGCGTTTTGTATAGCAACGGGCAAGAGGATTAGGATGTTCTTAATCACCCAAACCATTGCTATTATTGAATTGGCCTTCTTCCTTCTTCCTTCCGTTAGAGCTAATTTTTAGCGGGATAAAGGGGCGTGGGGTCGATCGAGCCTGTGCGGTTGAGCGGCCAAAAACGCACAATTGCCCTACCGATGATATTTGGCTTGGGCACAAAGCCCCAATAATGGCTGTCACAGCTTGCGTTGCGGTTGTCGCCGAGCACCAAGTAAGAATTTTTAGCTACAACTACAGGCCCGTAGGGATAATTCGGAATTTCTTCAATATACTTTTCCTGTAGCGGCTGCTTGTTGATAAAAACTTTTCCCTCTTTGACTTCCACAGTATCCCCCGGCAGTCCAATCACTCGCTTGATGTAGGCATCTTTGATCGGCGGTGGCTGTCCCGTGCACAAACTAGCCGGGTCAGGAGGCATAAATACGATAATATCTCCTCGGTGGGGGTCTTGGAATCGATAGCTCACCTTATCTATAATTAATCGATCGTTAATTTGTAAGGTTGGGAGCATCGAGCCGGTGGGAATGTAGCGTGCTTCGGCAACCAGGGTGCGGATACCAAACGCTAAAAATGCTGCTAAGCCGATCGTCTTAATTCCTTCGATCCAAGGATTTTCGGTGTCTTGCGGAGGTTTTTCGTCGGCTGACTTGTCTAGACGAGTCATAGGGTATTGTAGTGACTGAGCTGGATACAAATTATAGACTTAATAATGTTTCCATGCTAGCACGCTGTCTACTCAATTAATGATATATTATGACTCCCAAATCAAGTTTGTTAATCCGTCGCGCTCGCATTCTTCTGCCCAATGGTGAATTTTTGGTAGGAGATGTGCAAATCTGCGAGGGCCAAATTGTCAAAGTTGCTGCTGAAATTGTCGAATCGGGCGATCGAGAAATAGATGCGAAAGGCTTAACTCTGTTACCCGGAGTAATTGATCCCCAGGTACACTTCCGGGAACCGGGTTTAGAACACAAGGAAGACTTATTTACCGCTAGCTGTGCTTGCGCTAAAGGCGGCGTGACATCGTTTCTGGAAATGCCGAATACGCGACCTCTGACTACAACCCAAGCTGCCTTAGATGATAAACTAAGTCGCGCTGCCGATAAGTGTTTGGTGAACTACGGCTTTTTTATTGGTGCAACGCCCGAGAATTTGCCGGATTTGTTGACTGCGAATCCGACTCCGGGAATTAAGGTGTTTATGGGTTCGATGCACGGGCAGTTGTTGGTGGATGGAGAAGCAACTTTAGAGGCGATTTTTGCCAAAGGCGATCGACTAATTGCCGTGCACGCAGAAGACCAAGCTAGAATCAACCAGAGGCGTCAGGAATTTGCCGGGATTTCCGATGTTGCCGTGCACTCGCAAATTCAAGACAATCAAGCAGCTTTATTGGCAACTCAGCTAGCATTAAAACTTTCTAATAAATATCAGCGGCGCCTGCACATTCTGCACCTTTCAACTGGGGATGAAGCGGAGTTGTTGCGCCAGGAAAAACCGAGTTGGGTGACAGCAGAAGTTACGCCGCAGCATTTGTTGTTAAATACCAGCGCCTATCAAAAAATTGGCAGTTTAGCTCAGATGAATCCGCCTTTGCGCGAGCCCCGCGATAACGAAATACTTTGGCAAGCTTTACTCGACGGCGTAATTGATTTTATCGCCACCGACCACGCGCCGCACACCTTAGCAGAAAAAGCTCAAGATTATCCAAATACGCCGTCGGGAATGCCGGGAGTCGAAACTTCTTTGCCATTGATGCTGACGCAAGCAGTAGAGGGAAGATGTACAGTGGCGCAAGTTGCTAATTGGATGTCGGCGGCAGTCGCTAAGGCTTATAACATTCCCAACAAAGGGGCGATTGCTCCGGGTTTTGACGCCGATTTAGTCTTAGTTGATTTGGAGAACTACCGCCCCGTGGTCGGCGCAGAGATGGCGAGCAAGTGCGGCTGGAGTTCCTTTGAAGGTTGGAGTTTGACTGGATGGCCAGTTGTGACTGTTGTTGGAGGAAAAGTTGTTTTTGAGAATGGTAAATTGGATACAAATGTGAGGGGAGAAGCCTTGAGATTTGACGCTGATTAAGCATCAATTTAACTCAAGTGTTATAAGTGGGTATTCCTGCATCGCAAAGGCGATTTTACCCATGCTTCTCCAAGAACTAGAAACACAACTCCTGGCCTTAACTCCGACTGAGAAAGCTGAAGCCATTCGGCTTTTAACCCAAAGTTTAAACAATAGCTGGCCAGGAATTACGAAAACTCCCGATGTGTGTGGTGGCGATGCTTGCATTGCCAAAACTCGCATCCCCGTTTGGCTGCTTGAAAGTTTTCGCCGTGAAGGTTCAAGCGATTCTGAACTTCTACAATTTTATCCCCATCTAAGCGCTGCCGATCTAGTCAATGTTTGGACTTATGCTGATGCACATCTGGAGGAAATCGAAGAAGCAATCTGCAAGAATGAGGAAGCCTGAGTCATGCTAAATTTATATGCAGACGAACAATTTCCTTTGCCAGTCGTCCAATTGCTGCGCGCTTTTGGTCACAATATCTTGACTGTTCAGGAAGCAGGAAAAGCAGGACTTGGGATTCCAGATCCAGAGGTGCTAGCATTTGCTATAAGCAAAGATCGAGCTGTTTTGACATTAAATCGGTTTGACTTCATCGGACTGCATAAGCGACAGCCCGACCCCACTGGTATTATTGTTTGTACGAAAGATCGGAACGTAGAAATGTTGGCAACACGCATCAATAATGCTATTGCGGGTGAGGAAAATTTGAGCGGTAAATTGATTCGAGTCAACCGCCCGCCACAGTAAGTTCGATCGCCCTTTCTCACTTTTCCCATTGCCAATCCCATAACTCGCTATTACCAATCACTTCAGCTTGCCGCCCGTTATCGAGATAACTTAAAGAAATTTGCAAATATTTTTCTGGTTTGTACTGCAATCTTTCCGCCCATTCGATCGCCACAATTCCCAAATCCCTTTCTAATCCGTCCCAATAACTTTCTAAGTGCAAAGCCTCGGCTTCTTCGGGTTCCAGTCGATACAAATCTAGATGATAAAGCGGAATTCGCCCTGTAAAATACTCGTTAATCAGCGTGAAAGTAGGACTTTCGATCGAGTCTGAGATTCCTAAACCTTCAGCGATACCTTGAACTAAGGTAGTTTTGCCAGTACCCAAGTCTCCTTTTAATAAGATGACTGTGCCGGCAGGAAGCGATCGACCTAACGCAAAACCCAACTTGCGCGTAGCTTCAGCATCTGGAAGTGAAAGTATCATATTAATCATTAGTCATTAGTCATTAGTCATTAGTCAACAGTCAACAATCAGCAGTCAACAGTTACCAGCTTAAATGTTCTGGGCGCGGCCGTACCAACGCAGCAACATTCCCGCCAACCTTTGAGAATTGTGGCGAATTAAACCCGTATTTTTATCTTCATCCATCACATTTGCGATGACAATTCGCCGCCCCAATTGCGTTACAGCTTCGCGATCGAGTACAACCGGATAAGAATTCTCCTGAGAATAGCGGATCAAAGCTTTTGCAGAAGGGACTTTTCCTTGAACGACTACAGCATCGAACAGCGGCCGGCCACAAGCGCGATCGATCGCCCGAATGTGGTCTGCAACACTGTATCCGTCAGTTTCCCCCGGCTGAGTCATAATATTGCACACATAAATGCGCGGAACTTCGCTGTTGGCGATCGCATCAGCAATTTCCGGCACCAACAAATTCGGAATGACACTCGTATAAAGACTCCCGGGCCCAATAATAATAAAATCCGCTTCCCGAAGACCTTCCACAGCCCTAGGTAACGCCGGAGGATTAGCAGGAGTGCAGCCTATTTTGAGGATTTTTCCGTTAGCTTTTGTAATGCTGGACTCCCCCTCAATCCTCCGGCCGTCAGCCAGTTCTGCCCACAAAGACACGTCGCTCAGAGTAGCTGGTAGCACCTCTCCCCTCACCGCTAAAACCTTAGAACTCGCGGCGATCGCCTGTTCCAAATCTCCAGCAATATCGCTCATCGCCGTCAAAAACAAATTCCCAAAACTGTGACCCATCAAACCATCACCGGCTTGAAAGCGATATTGAAATAACTCAGTCAATAACTTTTCCTCATCTGCCAAAGCCGCCAAACAATTGCGAATGTCTCCGGGCGGCAATACCCCAATTTCCCGGCGCAGCCGCCCGGAAGACCCCCCATCATCGGCCACCGTGACAATAGCCGTGATTTTGGCACTATAATCCTTCAATCCCCTCAGCAAATTAGAAAGGCCTGTTCCGCCCCCAAGTGCCACAATTTTCGGCCCGCGGTGCAAGCGGCGGTGGTTGAGGAGTCGATCGACCAATTCCTCATTCCCTTCCGGCATCAGCACTTGAGTAATAGAGTTCAAACTGCGAGTTTGACCCCACAGAATTAACAAAATCCCGCCAGCAATGATGATCGGCCCCGACACGTAATTGGGAATAACTTCCGCAATCCACGCCAAAAAATTTCTCAACAATTGCAATAAGAAGAAAATGGGAGTCATCCCAGTCCAAATTGCTAAACCCAAAGTGGCAAGTACCACGCCGCTGGCACTGATCAGCAGCCACCGTTTCACTAAAAGTCCGGGGGCTAACCACTTAAACCACTGGTGAACTCGCCCGTTCCGCAAAGAAGGGGGGTAAGGATTTCTGGAACTGGCAAAAACCTGCTTGGCTTTAGCCAAGACGCGGAGGGCTTTAGGAAGTGAACTAATTGACATGGTTAATTAGTCTTAAGGGTATGGGAACAGCTCGATCTGACAAATTTACAATACAAGAGAGTTTTGATTGTGGCAGTCAATTGAAGTAATTAGTTATTAGTCATGAGTCATGAGTCATTAGGTAGACTGATGACTGAGGACTGACAACTTATGGATAACATCTTATGGCTGAGCCGCTAATCGAACTCAAGGGGGTAAGTAAGTCCTTCGGCCAGAACCCGATCCTCGATCGAGTCGATCTGAGGATTTATCGGGGAGAAGCCCTGGCAATTATTGGCCCTTCGGGCACGGGGAAATCTACTATTTTGCGGATAATTGCGGGTTTGTTGGCCCCGGATGCCGGTGAGGTTTTCGTTCAGGGACAGCGCAGGGTCGGATGGGTAGACGACGTGGCCGATCCGATCGGAATTGGGATGGTGTTTCAGCAAGCGGCTTTGTTTGATTCGCTGACGGTGGAGGAGAATGTCGGTTTTTTACTTTACCAGCATTCTAAGCTGCCGCGCCGCCGCATTCGGGAATTGGTGGAGGAAAAGTTGGAGATGGTGGGTTTGCCACGAATTGGCGAACGCTATCCGGCGCAGTTGTCTGGGGGAATGAGGAAGCGGGTAAGTTTTGCCCGCGCTATCATGGCGAATCCGGATAATGACAGGGATAATCCAGAGGTTTTGCTATACGACGAACCGACGGCGGGTTTAGATCCGATCGCTTCGACGGTAATTGAAGATTTAATCCGCGACTTGCAGGTGGCCCAAGGTGTTTGCAGCACTTATGCGATCGTCACTCACCAAGACAGTACCATCCGTCGCACTGCCGATCGCATCGTGTTTCTCTATCGAGGCAAAGTGCAGTGGGAGGGAACTGTCAATGACATTGCATCGACAGATAATTTACTGATCAGACAATTTTTTAGCGGCAGTGTTACTGGGCCAATTCAAGCGCTTGGATAGTCATTAGTCATGAGTCATTAGTCATGAGTCATTAGTCATTAAGGTCGAGGGTAATATGGCAACAAAAAGTTTTCAGGAATTGCGAGTTTATAAATTATCAGAACGACTAGCAGATGAAATTTGGCAAACTGTTAAGACTTGGGAGCCATTTGCCAAAGATACGATCGGCAAACAAATTGTCCGTTCAGCCGATAGCGTCGGTGCTAACATAGCAGAATGAGTGCGACGAGGCAGTTATGACGCTTTGTCAAGATAGCTAGAGGTTCTTTATAAGCTGATACGCATTTAAATTGGGATTTTTGAAGCCTAGACTGCTTGCACCCTGGCTTTCAGGCAAAAAATTTAAATGCTGAACAGCTTATGAAACTCAACACTGGTTGAGACGAGCTTACACTCGAAAAGTTTTAACCGTTCAACAAGTAAATACATTCACAGCAATCATTAATGACTTAGCCCCTCAATTAAACTCATACCTACAATCTATCGGGTCATCCCTAAAAATGACGACCAATGACTAATAACCAATAACTAATAACTAATGACTCATGACTCATGACTAATGACCAATGACAATAAGTAAGGAGGTAATATGCGATCGCGAACTGTAAGAGAAGGTTCTGTCGGGTTCTTAATTTTAGTAGGAATCGGTTTATTTGGCGGCTTAGTGCTCTGGCTGCGGGGCGTGCAGGTAGGCAACCGCAACTACAAATTCGCCGTAGAATTTGGCAGCGCCCAGGGAATGCAAATAGGCACACCCATCAGGTATCGCGGGGTTGCAGTCGGTAAAATTACCGCCCTCAAACCGGGTTCCAATGGCGTAGACGTGATGCTGGAGATTGCGCCCGGTACTTTAGTGATTCCCCGCGATGTTACGATCGAAGCGAATAAATCCGGTTTAATTGGCGAATCGTCTATCGACATTACCCCCAACTCGATTTTGCCAGAATCGTTACTTACCGCCAATCCCGTTAGTGCCGACTGTCCCCCTGAGATTATCTGCAACAATTCGCGCTTAAAAGGTCAAGCTGGGGTCACTATCGACGAACTTATTCGATCCACAGTCCGCCTGGCTAATTTCTACACCGACCCGGTGCTGTTCAACAATATTAAATCTCTTGCCGAGAATACAGCCAACACAGCTAAAGGTGCAGCTAAACTCACTCAAGATTTATCGAGTTTAACTCAAACTGCCCAAACCGAAATAAAAACTTTAAATCAATCTGTCAGGGGAGATATTCGGAGTTTAAATCAATCTGTAAAAACCGAAATAGCCAATTTAAATCAATCCTTAAAAGGAGAAGCAAGCAGCTTAAATCAATCCTTAAAGGGAGAAGCGAGCAGTTTAAATAAATCGATAAAAGGGGAAATATCAGGAGTTGCTGCTGATGTTTCTAAAGTTGCAGATACGGCGGACGCTTCCACAAAATCCGTATCTGCGGCTGCGATAAATTCTGCTAATTCAGTAACTCAAGCAGCCAATCAAGTTACATTAACAGCCAACCAACTCAATTCCTTAGTAACAACCAACCGCGCCAGTTTAGTCTCCACTCTGAATAACATCAATCAAAGCAGTCAGGAACTGCGGGTAGCTGTCAGCAGTTTGAGTCCGACCGTTAATCGCATCAACCAAGGACAATTGCTGAACAATTTAGAAGTTTTATCAGCGAATGCTGCCCAAGCTTCTGGTAGTTTGCGAGATTTATCCAGCCAGGTAAACAATCCGGCCACTTTGCTATTATTGCAACAAACTCTAGATTCTGCACGAGCTACATTTCAGAACGTGCAGAAAATTACTTCCGACGTGGATGATTTAACGGGAGATCCAGCTTTCCGCAACAACATTCGCAGGTTGTTTAACGGATTAGGAGGCTTACTGGGTTCGACAGAACAACTACGACAGCAAGTTAAAGTCACTCAAACATTAGCTCCCCTTTCTGAGAAAGTAAATGTGAGTACATCTGCCAGCAATCAATCAGTAGACCCGGGATTTCCTAGCTTGCAAAAACAGAAAAAATTGCCTGTTATAGCTTCTCCAACTGCAAGGTCAGCAGAACCAGTTGCTCCCGTAAATACCCCTTAAAACAGGGTATCATAAAATAACTGCAATTGCACAAAATTCGCGCTATAATCTAGTTAGTAAGATGCAAAAAGCGCAACCCGATTACAGCTAATTCATAAGGTACACCTTTCGCAACCCGGTCTTAAAGTTAGTGTCCAAATGTTATTAACAAAAATTTTTTTATAAGAAAAGGAAAAACGATGACGCACACATTATCGAAACCGGACGCAATCAAAAGCCAGTATAATATAAGTTGGGGAAAATTGCCAGATGACTTTAAATTACCAGACGAGCCTGTGGAAAATATCGACCAACCACTTTTAGCTGCCGCCCTGCGAGAAGCCTTGGCTCTCGCAGGATTTATCCTCGCTTCAATGCTAATAGCTTCCAATTTTGGACTGTGTGCCAAAGTCAACGACAAAATAGTAGTAAAAGCCCCAGATTGGGTGTACGTTCCCTCGGTATTGCCCGCAGAACAAGGAGAAGTTCGCCGCAGTTATACGCGCAATGCTTAGGGAGAAGTACCTGCCGTAGTGATGGAATTTTTATCGGATACAGACGGCAGGGAATATTAAAATAAACCGACATATCCTTACGGCAAATGGCGGTTTTATGAGCGAATTTTGCAAGTACCGATTTATGTAATTTTTGAACCAAAATCGGGAGTGTTGGAAGTGTACAGACTCCAGGGTAAGAGCATCTCAATCAGCCTTGACAAAAGCACTTGAGAATTTGCATCATATAGTCATTGTTCATTGCG
>NZ_JAUBPS010000131.1:0-6577 GCF_036700865.1 Microcoleus sp. S13C4 | reverse complement strand
TGATAGTTGACCTTCATAAAAAATCCCTTAATTTTCTGACCTGACATTGTAGCACTTATTTGGCAAAATGGTATAACTTGATCTGTCCTCTAGCAAATTGTTCAACAATTTCTGAGCGAGAAATGCCGTGTATTTTGGCAAGAAGCTCCAGCTCTTTGACGGCTGTTTGTGTGAGGCTAAAGGTGAAGGGTTTTTTGATTTCGTCATACATCTCTGGCTGATTCCTCATGCTTTTATGTTTGGGTTTAGCCATGTCAAAACTCCTTTCTGATTGGGGGAACAAACTTTCAATTGAATTCGACGTTAAAATGAACACAAAAAAAGGAGTTCGGGTGAACTCCTGGCAAAGGGTATTATTTTATTTAGTTGTGGGCTGTCGAGCGTTGAAAAAACTCAACGCTCGCCCGACCAAGTGATTGTCGAACGAAATCCTAGAGAAAATTATGAGAGCTAAGTTTGAGTGGTAGCCGTGGTTTTTGTCGAGCACCAAGAAGTGCTGGAATTTATAACCTTTTAGCTACCTAGGAGTTATTATAGCTTTGTCCCTCAAAATCAGCTACATTTGGTTATTTGGTTTAGTTGTAAGTGATTTAGTTGGTAAGTCTTTACTGGATAGCCTTTAGCTCTTAATAAGAGCATAATAGTGATTGAAACTTAACTTTTATTTACATTTTTTCATCCTGTCTACTTTACGTCAAGTTTCCTCTCATCGGCTACGTCGCCTGATTCCCTCGCTCCCTAAATTTCCCCATGCAAATATACTTGGGGTACAGCCGAGATACTTGCAAAATAGGACGTGATATTAAGAAACGTAACAAATAAGCCCCTAAGTAGCTTTCGAGGAAGCTTGCAAGCACAAAAGCATCCTAAATTGGCTGACTATTCAACCAAGTTTGAGAAGGCAGAGTATTAGTTATACTCTGCCTTCGTACAGACCCAAAAAGCGTCCATCTTTTACTGCCAAGTATTTCAGGCTTTGCTACTTCAAGTCATTTTGTCTTATATTTAAAAAACTTTACGTCTTGTCCTCGGAATGCGCGTATCTCGGCTATACCCCCATTTATACCGATACCGGTAAAGGAAAGTTGCGGCTAAGTTTTCTCAAACTTATAGTGCGATCGCTCCTACCTAAAACGGCTTCAAGCAACCGGGGCGAGCGCTGTATTCGCTACATGGCTCACACCCTTCAATTAAGCCTTGCGGTAAATTAAAGTCGCCACCTCTTGAGTATTCGCTATTCGCGAATGTAGAATAAAGGAAACAATGCGCTCGCTCATCCGCTATGCTAAAACCCCAAGATATCCTTGCAATACTCAAAGTCCACAGTTGGGATTCAACGAACTGGACGTACAGTTCTCTCGCTCAAAGCTTGGGCATGAGCGCATCAGAAGTTCATGCTGCCCTTGAGCGTTCTGAAGCTGCCGGTCTGTATTATGGCTCCGAGCGGAAAATTTTGAAGCAAGCGGTGTTGGAATTCTTGGTTCACGGGCTGCGCTATGTATTCTACGCCCAGCCAGGCCCACTCTCGCGGGGACTGCCAACAGCACATTCTGCTGAGCCATTGAAAAGCAAGCTGGTTGCCTCACCATCTGAGGTTTACGTCTGGCCTGACCCTCAAGGTGTCGTCAGAGGGCAGGCAATCGCGCCTCTGTACCGTTCAGTCCCACAAGCTGCCAGTAACGATCCAAAACTTTATGCCTTGCTCAGCTTGATTGACGCTATTCGAGTTGGTCGGGTGCGGGAGCAACGTTTAGCCGCTAGCGAACTTGAAAAAAGGATCGTCGCTCTATGAATCAGCAGATATTCATGCTGGAAACAGTCGCCCGGGTACTCTCTCAAGTACGCACTACCATCGTCTTCACAGGAGGAGCAACGATATCCCTGTATCTGGACGAAGTGGCTGCTCCTGACATTCGACCTACCGATGATGTTGATTGTGTTGTCGAAATCATGTCCAGAGCTGAATATTACAACTTCTCGAACTTGTTGCGAACCCTTGGGCTTCAAGAAACTACAGAATCAGGCGCACCCCTATGTCGCTGGCAGTATGAGGGCATTTCAATTGATGTGATGCCGTGCGATGAGTCGGTGCTGGGGTTTTCTAACCGCTGGTACAGGCCGGGCATTGCTAATTCTATTCGCTACCAACTTCCAAGTGGTAGGCAAATCCTAATTTTTTCAACGCCTTACCTCCTCGCTTCCAAAATAGAAGCTTTCATTGGTAGAGGTGGGGGTAACTTTTATTTTAGTTCTGATATTGAAGACATCGTGGCATTGCTTGACGGGCGTTTTAGTTTGTTCGAGGAAGTGCAGCAAGCTGACGAAGAAGTGAAAGCATTTTTATCAGGATGGTTTCGAGCCGAGCTTGCAAATCTGTGCGAAATCGCGCCTGCTTTCCTCTCACCCGTTGCTAAAATTTCAGGTCGCACTCGCTTGCTATTGCAAAGAATTGAAAGGCTGGCGATGATAGTTTAGTTGACTGCTAGCAATAGACGGCAGCTCGCACTTGATCGAGGTAAGCCTTACACTCGCGAACAGCCTCAACGGAGCGCAAAAACCAGATAGTCCAGCCTCAACTTTATTGCTGGCATAGTGGGTACTACGCTACAAAATCGCTTCATAAATTTTAGCTGCCTGCCAATTTTCTCACACTTGCTCAACTTGATTTTTAATTCAATTCCGATGCCACAACTTGACTATTAAGTCAATCCACTTGTTGTTAAAAACGCTAAATAATTAGCTAATTGTTGCGTCAGCTAAAGTCAGGGGTTTGCAGTATAAAGTCAGGGGTTTGCAGTATAAAGTCAGGCGGAAAGCAGGTATTTGCAGGGGGTGCACTTTACCTGTATTTACCTGCAAATATCCTGCAAATGCCTGACTTTTTCGGTCAAATTACTGCTTTTTTGTGTCGAGCGTACATTTGCCTGTTGAGGCTGATTTTCGCTGTTCTCTATCGGTAGCAAGCAATGGTTTTGTGATCACAAACCGTGACTTTTACGTGCAAACAAAAAATAATGCACCCTTATGAATGGGGAATCCTAGGTGTCAAGCGACTTGATTTTTATCCGATCTTCGACTGTGCCGGCTGTTCACATTGCTCCTGTTGTTGTGACAACTTCGTAGCAGCACTGGCATCAATTGCTCTCGTCACACCTGGGTAGCGAGCGATCGGCTTGAGCGACAGCTCGATCGCCCACAACGGAGCTCATAGAATCAAACAGGTGATCGGCTACCCATCTCGCGCCGTAGCTTCAGCTATTGAGGAGGATTTTGGCGGGCCTTTCTTGCATCGGTCGATATTGTGGCGATAGTTAGCGAGACGCAATTTGAAGAGTTTAAGCAGCTAAAAGGTGAGGGGCGATCTCATAAAAACGCATAAAAACTTATAAAAACGCATATTGCCGAAAGTTTTCCTAGGTCTGCCGCTCTTTGATTTTCCCTTGCTGCCCACGGAGAAACCAGGAGCGATCGGCTTGTTGGGCAGTCTGATTGCTCCTGCTTGATTCCCCGGTAAATCGATAGGCAATAAGGAAAGCACCATTTCTATAAACTGATAAGGGGGGAAACAACAATTTCCCCCTTTAAAGCTGGAGACTGTTACAGCTCCCTCAGCCTATTCATATATTTTCAGATTTGGCAGTTGCTTGAGCACTTCTGGGATGGAGGTAATCTAATTGTTATCGAGGTGAAGCCCTGTCAGGTTCGACAGTTGCCCGATCGCCTCTGGGATGAAGGTAATCTCATTGTTACCAAGGTCAAGCTTTGTCAGATACGTACACCTGACAATTTCTGGTGGCAATTCTTCCAGATTCAGCCGCGACAAATTCAGCTCCATCAATTGTTCGTTGATGGCTTGCTCAATTTTTCGCACCGCTCTCTCTCGCGTCATGTCCTTTGTCTCTGTATAGTATTTATTTTCATGAAATCAGAATATTTCTGGTTTTTATTTGACTCTCTAGCTTTCAGAAGTGGGGCATCATCTTGAGACAACGGTGCATTAGGTATCTTGGCAACCAACTCAGCCTCAACAATCTAGCTTTCGATACACAGGCTAGAGAGTTCGCTGCTTGTCAGGATATGTGACAATTTCCGTGTTTGCCAAATCTGCACGAGAGCCGGAAAATCCTACATCTGACGAGTGGGAATAGAATTCTCTCTTGGTCTATTTGTCTGTGGATAGACAAAAACTGCAACAACGTTTTGAGATAAAAGGCGCATTGCTTCAAAGGGGCAATTCACTCTTTTAATGGGAATATTATTATCATGCACCCACTCCCAAAATTCAATTGCTACACCATTTTCTATTTTAGGAAATAGAGGCATAGGTACGCCATAATGCTTAGCAATCAAACCCCATCTTGTCAAAGGCGCTTTAAATTGCACTTCCGTACCTTCCAGAGAGGTAGGGTAATAAATTTTTCCGGCTAACACTCCTTTGTTAAATATCATATAATTATCTCCAATTGTTAAGCAACCATCACACGCCCACACCGTTGCCCTGGTAATTGGAGTTCCGTCTGTCGTATAGCGACCGTTCCAACTATCAAACCTCGAAATATTATTTTTAAACTTCTTTTTGCCGTAATTTGGATCTACTTGTTGTCGCCGCTTTGCTTCTCCCATAATATCTCCTAAGTGTTGTTTCCCAAAATCTTTACATCTAAAATCTTTAACGAGGGTTTAGACTTTTCCTCGGTTTTAGGTTTTGTTACAGAATCAATTGAAAACTCCGATTGCAATCGAAGAAATCACCCACACAGTTAAAGCTGTATGGTGCAATGGTTACAGGCAATAAAGCAAAAAATCGACGGCATAGACCATAGACCACAAAAGTGATAAGATAATTCACTGTTTGTAATGTACTTTTTCCCGCTGTCGAATATTTTGGCCATGAAGATGGAACCATTGACTAGAATCTATGTTTCTGAACAAAAGTCCTGCACCATCTACCAATAGAAACTCTTTGAGAATGCTTTCAGCTTCTAAAATATCGTTAGCCGTTTCCGACAAAACCCACCCATTTTCGTCAAATTCCGCTTTTGCCTTTTCAATTAGCTCCGCGCCCTCGACCAAAACCTGATGAGAAAAATTTTTACTATGCGTTAATTCTTTACGTGTAACTTTTCTGGCGAATCTGTGCATAACTCACATCTCCTTTTTTCACACAACTGCCAACGGCTAAGCCAGCGCATCTCTAATTTCCTCCAGCGCGTCCCATTCCTTCAAAAATTCCAACCGTGCGATCGCCCGTTCCACCATTTTAGGATTTGCGCTTGCAGCTTCCGCCACTGCTGCTAGTCTCTAGATATTCCACGACGTATCGTGTCCCGTACTCGCACCAGCCAAGTATTCGAGCTTGATGCAATCTATCCCAGCGGTTAACCCAGCCTGTCCAATTTGTGATCGGAGGTTCGATCGAAGCTAAACCCGAAAAATATTTTTATTTCGGGATTTTAGGTCGAAAAAGGCGATCGGCTCAGGGTGCAGGGTGAGGTATGCGAGTTGCAAGGTGACGTTAGGTCAGGATACGTTCATTACTTGACCGGCGTTGCAACGATCACAGACGCTCTCGCCCTTAAGACACCTTAAACGGTCTGCTCTTAACCTGCCTTCATACCAACAGTTTAGCCGATTGCAAAGCGCGGGCCCGACAACAGCAATTTATGCAACTGTCAAGGCTTACATAACGGCTGTGTTGCCGACTTTCTCACACTTGCTCAACTTGATTCTTAATTCAATTTAGATACTGTAACTTGACTATTAAATCAATGCAGTTTTTGTTAAAAAGGCTAAAAAATAGCTAATTTCTGTGTACCCAAAAGTCAGGCAAGTGCAGTATAAAGTCAGGCGTTTGCAGTATAAAATCACTAAGATTACAGGCATTTGCAGGGACTGCACTTTACCTGTATTTACATGAAAAAATCCTGCAAATGCCTGAATTTTCCTGTCCCTTTACTGCTTTTTTGTGCTGTTCGTGCCATAACCTGTTGGGACTGGTTATGGCGGTTCTCTCTCGGTAGCAAGCAATGTTTTTGTCCGTACAAAGCTTTATTTATTACTTTTAAATAAAAACAATGCACCTCATGAATGCGGAATCCTAGCCACCAGGTCAGGTTTAAGACTTTCTTAAGCTTTAATGACAAATGTAGCTAACTGTAATACAAACTAAGCTGAATATTATACAGCTATAAGAAATGAGAGGGAGAAAGGAGCTGACAACGCCCTCGCCTGTCGAGCAAACACTTTAAGCAAATGGATAGATTGTCAGTTATTGAGTAGCGATCGCAACCAGTTATCCTCAAATGGCGGGGGTCACTTTACGCCCCTATTTTGCTCTTTTGGGGTGAATTTGAAAGTAGTTATATATTTATAAAATGAGATAAACTCAACTATTATCATGGCTATGAAGCTCAAAAATTTGCCTCAAAGTCAGCCAAATCAGTCAAACCAGCCAAATCAGAGACTTTCCAGTCGGCTGGAAATAAGATTGTCTGACTCTGACTAAGCTGTTGCACATTTAAACTGTGATACACGCATTGCCCTTATTTTTGATTTTACGACCCCACTTAATTATTAA
>NZ_JAUBPS010000039.1:0-65949 GCF_036700865.1 Microcoleus sp. S13C4 | reverse complement strand
AATAGCATCTATAACTGGATGGGATTACATTTTGTCAGCCCTAGCTACTGTTGCATGATTTTTGAAAATTGGTATTAGTTGAAGCAGAACGGCAGCGGGTTGTGGGTTACAAGACAGATGCACTTGAAATGTACGATCGCGCCATCCAACTAGCTCAAGAAAATAAATTCATCAACGAAGAAGCACTAGCTAATGAATTAGCTGCCAAGTTTTACCTTGACTGGGGCAAAGAAAAAGTCGCCGCTGGCTATATGCAGGAAGCATATTACTGTTATGCCCGTTGGGGAGTTAAAGCCAAGGTTAGACACTTAGAAGAAACATATTCGCAGTTACTTCAAAGCATTGCGAAGCGAGAGACTGTATCTATAAACAGCACCCAGCCGATCGCTTCAACCACAATGACCGATACAAATATACTAGATTTTGCGACAGTGATGAAAGCCTCGCAAGTGCTGGCTGGGGAAATTGTTCTCGACAACTTACTAGCAAAATTACTAAAAATTGTCTTAGAAAATGCAGGCGCAAGTTCTGGCTTTCTCATCTTAGATAGAGGCAGTGAGCTGTGGATAGAAGCAGCGGGGACACTGGAGTCAGACCAAGTATTTGTGCCTCAACGTATGTCGGTTCAAAACAGCTTATTAGTCCCACTTTCCATCATTAATTATGTTACCAGAACTCAACAAGATATCGTTCTGGATGACGCGCGTATATCTGAAAAATATCTCAAGGATTCTTACATTAAATTACATCAACCTAAGTCCGTTTTGTGTGCTACTATTCAAGGGCAAGGTCAACTCATCGGTCTTGTTTACTTAGAAAATAATTTAACTACAAGCGCGTTTACTCCCAACCGCTTGTCAGTCATCAGAATGTTGTGTTCCCTAGCGGCAATTTCTATTAAAAATGCCCAACTCTATGACCAATTAGGGGAATACTCGCGAACGCTGGAACGTAAGGTTATAGAAAGAACCCAAGAATTGCAACAGGAAATGGCTGTCAGAACGCAGGCAGAAATAGCGTTGGGCCAGTCTGAGGAAAAGTTTTCTAAAGCCTTTCGTTCCAGTCCTAACCCGATCGCGATCGCGCGGTTCGCAGATGGACGCTACATCGAAGTTAACGACAGTTTCCTCAGCACTTTTAGTTACTCTCGCGAAGAGGTAATTGGTTTTACAGCGATTGAGTTGAATCTTTGGGTTAATTTAGAAGAACGTGACAGATACAGACAACTATTGCAAGAATCAGGAGTAGTTCGCAATCAGGAACTCGATTGTCGTACTTCCTCAGGCGAGATGAGGAAGATGCTGGTATCATCAGATCTTATTGAGCTGGGTGGAGAAGCGTGTATTCTCTTAGTCACTAACGACATCACCGAACGTCAAAGGGTAGAAGAAGCGCTTAAAGAAAGCGAGGGTAAATATCGCGACTTAGTAGAAACATCGCAGGATATGATTTGTTCACTTGATGCTGAAGGGCGTTTTACCTTCGTCAACGCTGCTGTCAAACATATTTTGGGTTACTGCCCTGAAGAAATGATAGGCCGAAAATTCAGTGATTTTAAGCCACCTGAACAACTTCCCAAAGATAACGAGAGATTCCAACGTGTACTGAGCGGAGAGTCCGTGTTTCAGTATGAAACTATACAATTAGCTAAAGATAGTAGACCTATCAATCTCCGGGTTAATGCCATTGTGGTACGGGATTCCGAGGGAAAGATTCTAGGAATAACTGGCACAGCAAGCGATATTACGGAGCGCAAAAAAGCAGAGGCAGCCTTACAACAAGCCAAAGAAGTAGCAGATGCGGCTAACAAGGCTAAAAGCGAATTTTTATCAAAAATGAGTCACGAATTGCGAACTCCCCTCAATGCAATTCTCGGCTTTACCCAAGTGCTGGGACGCGACTCATCCCTTTCTCAGATACAGCAGGAACATATCGGCATCATTAGTCGCTCTGGCGAGCATTTGCTGACGCTGATTAATGACGTGCTGGAAATGTCTAAAATCGAGGCAGGTCAGATTACCTTAAATCCTACTAGCTTTGACCTGTATCATTTGCTCGATTCTCTCGCAGAAATGCTCAAACTCAAAGCAGATTCAAAAGGTTTAGCATTTAGTTTACACATCAATCCTAATATTCCTCAGTATGTAAAGACTGACGAAAGTAAATTGCGTCAAGTCTTGATTAATCTGCTAGGAAATGCGATAAAATTTACGACGAAGGGAATTGTGGCACTTCGGGTTGCAGCAATTAGTGCGACACACAAGTCGGCAACAGAGAACGAACCACGGACTATTACGTTTGAAGTGGAAGACACTGGCCACGGCATTGCTCCTACTGAGGTAGATTCTTTATTTGAGGCTTTTGTACAAACTGACTCAGGTCGGAAATCTCAAGAAGGAACAGGCTTGGGTTTACCCATCAGCCGACAATTCGTACAACTGATGGGAGGAGACATTACCGTCCGCAGTACATTGAATCGAGGAACGATTTTTAGTTTTAATATCCAAATTAGCTCCCCTGACATGGCTGAAATTCAACCTCGACAATCAAGAAAACGGGTAATTGGTTTAGAACCCAACCAACCCCCATATCGCATCTTGGTAGTTGATGATAAATGGGAAAGTCGTTTGCTATTGGTTAATCTTCTCGAACCGCTTGGCTTGGAGGTGCGCGAAGCAGTAAATGGTGAAGAAGCTATTAGAATCTGGGAAACTTGGAAGCCTCACCTAATTTGGATGGATATGCAAATGCCTGTGATAGACGGGTATGAAGCTACCCGACAAATTAAAGCCAAGGTTCAAGAGGAGGCTACCCCGATTGTTGCGTTGACCGCTAGCGCTTTTGAGGAAGAGCGAGCCATTGTTTTAGCATCAGGCTGTGACGATTTTGTGAGCAAGCCTTTCCGAGAAGAAGTTATTTTTGCCAAAATGGCGGAACATTTAGGGGTACAGTATATTTATGCAGATTTACCGAACTTTACCTTATCTCAGCTTGAGGGTCAAGACTTGAGTGTAAAAGCAGGGGAAAAAACTGAAAATTTAAGGACAACTTTGGCCACGCTGCCTGCGGAGTGGGTGACACAGTTACATCAAGCAGCTATCGATGCTGATGCAGAGCTAATTTTAAATTTGGTCGCCGCAATTCCTGAATCTAATACTTCTTTTGCGGAGGCTATCGCCGATTGGGCTAACAACTTTCGTTTTGATAAAATTACTAACTTAACTGAAGAAAATATTCCATGAACAGCCACCAATTAGAATCTCATGTTGCCAATCTTTTAGTGGTGGACGATACCCCAGACAACCTGCGTCTTTTATCCACTATGTTGAGCGACAAAGGGTATAAAGTTCGGGGCGTAATAAACGGGGAAATGGCCTTAAAAGCAGCGCGTTCAACCCCACCCGATTTGATTTTGCTAGACATCACGATGCCCCAGATGAATGGCTACGAAGTTTGCCAACATTTAAAAGCGGATGGCAGAACTTCGGGTATTCCAGTTATTTTCTTGAGCGCCCTAGATCAAGTGTTGGATAAAGTCACAGCATTTGCTGTTGGAGGAGTAGATTACATCACCAAGCCATTTCATTTAGAAGAAGTTTTAGCTCGCGTCGAAAATCAACTCACTCTTCAGCGTTTGCAAAAAAAATTGCACGAGCAAAATGCGCGATTGCAGGAGTCCGAGGCTAAGGAGCGAGAGAAATCCCAACAACTAGAGCAGGCTCTACAACAGTTACAAAATGTACAAGCTCAACTCATTCAAAGTGAGAAAATGTCAAGTTTGGGCAATGTCGTAGCGGGGGTAGCACACGAAATTAACAATCCGATTAGCTTCATTAAAGGGAACCTCTCTCCGGTAACGGAGTACACTCAAGATTTGCTGAGGCTGGTGCAACTCTACGAAGAAGATTTTCCCAATCCCACAACAGCTATCCAGGATCAACTGGAGGCGATGGATCTCACTTTTCTGAGCAATGACTTGCCGAAGTTAATTGCTTCTATGAGAATAGGAGCTGACCGGATCGAAGAAATAGTCCGATCGCTGCGGAATTTTTCCCGACTCGATCAAGCTGAGTTGAAAGCGGTGGATATTCATGAAGGAATTGAAAGTACGCTGATGATTTTGCAGCATCGGCTAAAAGATGAAGCAGACCAAAGGATAATTAAAGTGGTAAAAGAGTATGAGGAGCTGCCAAAGATAGAATGTTATGCGGGACAAATGAATCAGGTTTTTATGAACATCCTGACCAATGCGATTGAGGCGTTGCAGTCACAAAAAACTTGGAAAAAAGAGGGAGATAATAACAGCCCTATCCCTACTATTACTATTTGCACGAAGTTACTCTCCGACTTTCAAGCGGGTATTTATATTACTGATAATGGGCCGGGCATAACCGAAGATATTCAACAACGCATATTTGAACCCTTTTTTACAACGAAGAAAGTGGGCCAAGGAAAGGGTTTGGGGTTATCGATTAGCTATGCTATCGTAGTGGACGACCATGGCGGCCAACTTCGTTGTTTTTCGATACCGGATCAAGGGGCGACATTAGCAATCGAAATTCCGAGTCACCACTCTAAAAAACGTTGTTCTAAAGAAGATTGGGTCGGGTTATAAGCCACACTAAAATAAAAGTATTCCAAAAGGGTTTAAAATTACGAATCGTGTTTATTTATGAGTCAGTTTCTTTGCAATTTTTACACAAGTTTCTATTAATCACAAGTTAATACTCTTAGTCACAGAGTCGGCAACCTATTCCGGCAACGCTCCTTAAATTACCAACTGTCGCCGACTTGTTTTTTTCCGTAGCTTATGCACGCACTCTCAAACCCCAAATAATGATAAATTTCAACCCTCATTTTTTTTTGTCGCCAAAAACCCTAGCAATTATTTGTGCAATTGCTACGTTTGTTGTCATTGCTAGCAAAGTCTTTGGCACAACAATTGATTATGCACCGCCATTTAAAGAAACTAGCTTTTACAGTACGACGATATCTGCTAATAACGATTTAGCTGACATTTATTATCCTAAACCATCCGATCTTAATTCCGGTAATTACTCTTTCCCCATTGTACTTTTATTGCAAGGTGCGCTTGTAGATAAATCATTTTATTCAGATTACGCTAGCCAGGTGGCGCGGTACGGTTTTGTGGTAGTCGTTCCGAACCATTTGCGCCCTTCGCCCTTCAATCCCACTTCACCCCCTAATTTGGCGCCGGAAACTTCGCAAATTGCGGCGGTTTTGTCGCAAATGGCGATCGAAAACACAAACCCCACATCTCCGATCGCGTCTGTTATCGATACGCAGCGCCTTGGTTTATTGGGTCATTCTTTTGGTGGTGCAGTGGGGTTATCAGTGATTGCTAACAAATGTCTCCCAGAATTGTATTTGTGTCAAGAGCCATTTACGCGCCCGAAAGAACTATTAGCAGGTGCATTTTTTGGAGCTAACTTGCGGAATCCCATTGCTAATGAATTTGTACCCATCGCTAATGATGGCATTGCAGTGGCGTTGATTCAAGGCGATATCGATGGTGTCGCCCTGCCCGATCGAGCTCAAAGCACCTTTGACCAAATTCAAACACCACCCAAAGCTTTGATTACTGTTATGGGTGCCAATCACTTCGGCATTACCAATGTTAATAACCCCGCTGGTGCGATGCCCGATCGCAATACTGCTACCTTAGAGCGAGCCGTGGGTATTGAAACGATCGCCCGTTGGAGCGCCCTGTTTTTGCGGGCAAATATGCTTAAAGATCGATCGGCATTTGATTATATTTACTCTCAAGCTGACGCCCTCGATCCGAATGTCCGTGTTACCACCGTTGCAGTTCCAAAACCATCTTCTAAGTAGCTCCACCTCAAAAAACGTAAGATAGATTAAAGCTCATATAGCACTACTAAATTAGTCGTAAATTTTTTACCCCACCCCAACTCTCCCCCAACCCGCGGGGAGGGACTAAGAAATTCACAAATGATGCGAGGATTGCTATAGCTCTCTGAATAATAAGCTTTGAAATCCCCTTTTACTTTACCTATAGATTTTAGTTCAAAAGATTTAATCTTATTCCTTTGAATCGTTTTTGAGCAAATTTTTTGATTTTTTTTTACTCGATATCTGCCTTCTGAGCTTTTTCGTTACTCACAGGCTTTGGTTCCTTTAAGTTGGCTTTCATGCGATAGTGTACTTGCTTGTGTAATGTTTGATATTTGACTGAGACTTGATAGTTCTCTTCTACCCATTGACCAATTTCTTTATAAGTCTTAAAATCACAGGACTCTTCACTTAATTTTTCTGATATTCCGGCTATTACCGCTGAAGGAATTACTCGGGGTCTACCAGTTGCTTGCCGTATTTCCAACAGTTCTGACAGACCCCCAGCAATATATTGTTTTAACCATCTATGTACAGTAATTCTATGTACACCTAGACGTTCAGCTACCTCTGTAAGGCTTTGAATCGCTCCTGTTTTTAACCAATAAAGTGCCTGAACTTTTTGTTTATTAGGCAGAGTTCGCTGCTCGGACAGAATTATTTTTAACTCGTCTGCTGTTAAATCTATTCTTTGTTGGTAGTTTACTTTCATAAAATATTTCTCAAAGTTTCAGCTTCATTGTATCAGTTCTTTTTGGGCAATGATATTATCAACTAAATTTCCCTTTGCAGTAACGTCAGCCTGCCGCTTAAAGACTAGCAAAGTAATATCATCAAACACTTTCTGCTTACCGATATGTTGCCGTACATCTACAATCACCGCATCCTTAACTTCTGCAGCAGACTTGTGCCAATTTTGACTAATTACTTCACATAGTTGCTTAATTCCATACTGCTTTTTGCCGATGTTATAGGCTTCTGGAATGCCATCAGTATATAGCACCACGCCATCTCCAGGTTCTAGTTCAATCAGGATGTGACTGATGAAGTTTGCGATATCATCATCTAAAGCGATCGGGAAACCTAAATCCATCGTGTCGATGCGCTCAACCTCTCCATTTTTTCGCACCACTAGCGTTTCTTCATGCTGACCGCTGATGCTGATCCGTCCTTCGGAATAGTTCAAAATCGCCAGCGTCAGACTTTTCTCAGAATTCATGCGCTGCACGTTTTTGTAGAGGGTACGGTTGAGTACATCCAGGAATCGAACGGGGTCTAGTTCACGAATCTCTTGCAGGGTGCGAACTGAGGTTTGCGCCATCAGCATCAGAATGCCACTTTCCAGGCCATGTCCGGTGACATCACCGATCGCCAGTGTGACAACACCATTGATCTGTAGCACGTCGTAGTAGTCACCTCCTACTTCATCGGCGGATTCCATGTATGCGGCGATATCTAGTCCGTCAATTTCCAGTTCATCAGGGTTGGGCAAAATCATTTGCTGGATCTGACGCGCCACATTCAATTCTGCACCTAAGCGGAGGTTGTCTTCTTTGAGTTTTTCATTGAGGGCAATGATTTCCTGATTAGCACTAGCGAGTTCTACTGTTCGTTCTTTAACTTTGTCTTCAAGGGTTTCAAAAGATTCTTGGAGTTGCCTCGCCATGCTGTTGAACGATCGTGCCAGCAGACCGATTTCGTCTGCCGATCGCATCTTCACACGGATGTCTAAGTTACCCGCCGTAAACTGGGCAACCGCTTGGGTGAGGTAAATCACAGGCTTTGTTAATAGTTGTGCGATCGCCAAAGCGAGGATAGTTACAATTGTGGTGATGATTGCTAATAAAAGAAGTGCATCGCGTATTTGTTTTTCTACAGGTGCTAGGGCGACGGCAATGGGCTGTGCGAAAAGAACTGACCAAGGTTTATATTTCAGGCGGGCGATCGCTAAGAGACTCAACTCATTATTACCCGTAGTTGCCAATCGTGTGGTTAGATAGGGCTGTTTAGTGTCTAATGCTTGCTTGAGCTCGGGCAAATTGATTGCAAGTTCTTTCGTTAGAGTCTTAGGCAAACGTCCTTCGCGTTGCAGTTTCGCTACAACATTGGGTGACAAAGGCACAATCGATTTGAAAAGGAGTTCAGGTGTAGTGCTATGTGCCAGATGGATATAGTTTTCATCTAAAAGAACTGCTAACGATTTCGCACCTGCACGTTCAGTTTCCCGAGTCACCAACTGCTGGACAGATGTGGCATTGTATGTCACCCGCAATACACCCAATATATTTCCCTTTGCATCGCGAACAGGACTGCTAAAGAAGAGCGTCACGAGGTTGGGAATTGTCGGCGATTGCCTAATACTAGAAACAAAAGATAGTTGAGTTTTGAGCGGTTCTTGGAAGTAATCTTGACCGGATTCATCTCGTCCAACATCCGGTGTATTCGTATCGAGTACATTCCGTCCCTTTAAGTTAAGCAAGGCATAGGAGATAATATTAAGCATATCTTTGCGACTGAGCCGGGTTAAGGTTTCAGTCGCTAACATCTCTTGGGGACTACCATTTCGCCGTTCTGGAGGTAGGCCCAGATAGGCGGCCAAACCTGGTAAAATCGCTTCTACGCGCACGGCATTGAGATTCCCATCGATAAACCCATCTATTCTGTAAGCGGTTTCGTTAGCCGCCGCAGATAGGGCTTGTCGTGCGTTGTCGGTCAATGCCTTTTGAGTTGTCTGCTTGTTGATAAATGCTAACAGCAGCAACGGAATTAGAGCAACGAGGAGAAACGACACGATTAACTTTGTACGAATGCTGTTGAAAAAGGAGCGCTTCATGGTTTCAGGCTAGGAGGGGGGGTTAAGAAAGAAGAATTGAACAAGGTTTCTAGATTGGGAAGGCGCGTCACATTGCCAGCGCGAATAAAAAAATCCGCATATTTCTTGGCGTTTTTGTAGATAGAATTAGGACTGTCTGATTGAAAGAAGTTTTGATTTTCTGCAAAGTCAGTGAGGTCTATTCCCTCGAAAGAGACTTTCTTGCTGGGAATATTCAACGCTTTGCTGGCGATCTCGTTTCCTTCCGGAATATTTGTTTCCCAATAAGACAAGGCTTGAAGCCAGGCTCGCACAAAGGCGCGAATATCTTCGGGGCGATCGCGTATCACCTCACCACGAAACGCGACCAAATCCAAAATTAAGCCTGGGGTTTGTTTGCTTGTAAACAGGATATGCGCCCCTAATTTTAATGCTTCAGAAAGATACGGTTCCCAAGTGTGCCCTGCTTGAATAGCCTTGTTTTGTAAGCGATTTGGAACTTCTAAAGCATCGACTTTAACCAGCCTAACATCATCGCTCGTCAGCTTAGAGGTTTTCAACATCTCCGTAACGAATACTTCGCTAAAGCCGCCTAGATTTGCACCAAGCTTTTTTCCTTTCAAGTTAAGAATTGTTTTAATATCCGATTGTGCGACTACCACATCTGCACCTGTCGATTCATCCACAACCATCACAGCTTGTATATCAGGATTTGTGGCACTCAAGATAATCAAATTGCCCAAGGGCAATCCGATCCCATCATACTTCCCTGCACTGAAATCCGCTTGTTGCATGGAGTAGTCTACATTGCTCAGTTCCACGTCTATCCCTTGGGCTTTGAAGAATCCTTTCTCTTGAGCAATGACGACAGGTATATAGCCAATAAAAGGGACAAAAGATACTTTTAGGGGAGGACGTTTTACTTTTAGAGGTTGCGAAGAATGACAAGCAAACAGCAGGCAGCAGGTAATAATAAAGAGACTGTTGAAAAAGGAGCGCTTCATGGTTTCAGGCTAGGAGGGGGGGTTAAGAAAGAAGAATTGAACAAGGTTTCTAGATTGGGAAGGCGCGTCACATTGCCAGCGCGAATAAAAAAGTCCGCATATTTCTTGGCGGTTTTGGAGATATAATTAGGACTGTCTGATTGAAAGAACTTTTGATTATTTGCAAAGTCAGTAAAGTCTATTCCCTCGAAAGAGAGTTTATTGCTGGGTATATTCAGCGCTTTGCTTACGATCTCCTTTCCTTCGGAAATATTTGCTTCCCAATATAACAAGCCTTGAAGCCAGCCTCGCACAAAGGCGCGAATATCTTCGGGGCGATCGCGTATCACCTCACCCCGAAACGCGACCAAATCTAAAATTAAGCCTGGGGTTTGTTTGCTTGTAAACAGGATATGCGCCCCTAATTTTAATGCTTCAGAAAGGTACGGTGCCCAAGTGTGCCCTGCTTGGATAGCATTGTTTTGTAAGCGATCTGGAACTTCTAAAGCCTCGACTTTAACCAGGCTAACATCATCGCTCGTCAGTTTAGAGGTTTTCAACATCTCAGTAACGAAAACCTCGCTAAAGCTGCCTAGATTTGCACCAAGCTTTTTTCCTTTCAAGTTAGGGATTGTTTTAATATCCGATTGTGCGACTACCACATCTGCACCTGTTGATTCATCCAAAACCATCACAGCTTGTATATCTGGATTGGTGGCGCTCAATATCACCAAATCCCCCAAGGTCAATCCGATCCCGTCATACTTCCCTGCACTGAAATCTGCGTCTTGCAATTGTGAGTAGTCTACATACCTCAGTTCCACGTCTATCCCTTGCGCTTTGAAGAATCCTTTTTCTTGAGCAATGATCAGAGGTGTATAGCTAACAAAAGGGACAAAAGATACTTTTAGGGGAGGACGTTTTACTTTTAAAGGTTGCGAAGAATGACAAGCAAACAGCAGCCAACAGGTAATAATAAATATACAGATGTAATTGAGTAGTCTAGACATACTAGCTATAGCATTCCTTGTGTAGAAAAGGCGACTGATATTTTCTGGAACCCGATCGACCTAAGTGCATCCTCCGCAATCGCTGCTAAACCTGTTCCGGTGGCTATATCTAGAACAAGCTTGCCCGATCGCACTTTTGCCAATTCTACTAACCGAGTTGCAGCCTGTTTGTGAAATTCATTTTCGTAGTCCGGAGGGTTGTTGAAGTCATTGAGAATCTGCCGTTTGTAGGCACTTAGCGAGTCAGTCATGCCGAATTATGGTTTAACTTTCTACATTGTGGCAGTTATGGTCGATCGCGACTCTCGTCGCAGGTGACATCAGGGGGCAATCTCTACAATGCCCGCAAATGTATGCAAAACCGCTACCGAGTATCAACTCTCCGGCAACAAACACCCGCCCAACTGGGATCGCGAAGCTGTAATCCGCTACAATCTTTGTTTGGTAAAGAATTTTTACAAGTTCACAGCCCATTACAGCCTTTGCGGCTTGTACTACCCAACCTGCCTGAAAATATGGATTTTGCTACTCTTGCTGCCCAGCTAAATGCTGGAACTATCTTGCCAGAGGGAATTGTCATCATCACCCTCTTGGTTGTTCTCGTCGGCGATTTAATCGTAGGCCGCAGTTCCTCGGGTTGGACTCCCTACGTTGCCGTTGCGGGTTTGTTGGCCGCCGTCGCTGCTTTGTGTTTGCAGTGGGATAACACGGATACCATCTCGTTTCTGGGCGGTTTTAACAGCGATGCCTTGAGTTTAGTGTTTCGCGCAATTATCGCTTTGACTGCGGCTGTCACTATTTTGATATCCGTCCGCTATGTACTGCAAACTGGTACTGCTTTGGCGGAATTTATCGGCATTTTACTCACCGCTACTTTGGGGGGAATGTTCCTCAGCGGCGCTGATGAATTGGTGATGATTTTTATTTCGTTGGAAACTCTGAGTATCTCGTCTTATTTGCTGACGGGTTACACAAAACGCGACCCGCGTTCCAATGAAGCTGCTTTGAAATATTTGTTAATTGGGGCTTCTTCTTCGGCGGTGTTTCTCTACGGGATTTCGCTGCTGTACGGGTTGTCGGGCGGCGAAACTAAGTTAAGTGCGATCGCGGCTAACCTTTCTACTGTCAATGAAGGTCAATCTCTCGGTTTGGTGATTGCTTTGGTTTTTGCGATCGCCGGAATCGCCTTCAAAATCTCTGCGGTTCCCTTCCACCAGTGGACTCCTGACGTTTACGAAGGTTCTCCTACACCCGTTGTTGCCTTTCTTTCTGTCGGTTCCAAAGCAGCAGGTTTTGCCCTAGCAATCCGCTTGTTAACAACTGCTTTCCCCGCACTTATCGAACAGTGGCACTTCGTGTTCACGGCCTTAGCTATTCTCAGCATGGTGTTGGGAAATGTGGTTGCCCTCGCCCAGACTAGCATGAAGCGGCTTTTGGCTTATTCGTCGATCGCCCAAGCCGGTTTTGTGATGCTGGGTTTGATTGCAGGAACAGAAGCCGGTTACTCCAGCATGATATTTTATCTGTTGGTTTACCTGTTTATGAACTTGGGTGCTTTCGCCTGCATCATCCTGTTCTCGCTGCGGACTGGAACCGACCAAATTAGCGAATACTCAGGTTTGTACCAAAAAGACCCGCTGTTAACTTTAGCCTTAAGTATTTGCCTGCTTTCTCTCGGTGGAATTCCTCCCCTGGCTGGATTTTTCGGCAAAATCTATCTATTCTGGGCCGGCTGGCAAGCTGGACTTTACGGCTTAGTTATCCTGGGATTAATTACCAGTGTAGTTTCTATTTACTACTACATCCGCGTTGTCAAGATGATGGTAGTAAAAGAACCTCAAGAAATGTCAGACGCGGTAAAAAATTATCCCGAAGTTCGCTGGAACCTTCAGGGAATGCGGCCTTTGCAAGTCAGCGTTGTACTCACTTTGGTTGCAACAACATTGGCGGGAATTCTGTCTAACCCTTTGTTTAATTTGGCTAATGATGCTGTTACCAAAACTCCCATGTTGCAGTCGGCACTGAGTCATGTGCAACCTGTTGTGGGTGCGAAAATTGAATCGAATTTGGTGTCTCGCCGGGATTAATTCTTCCTGGTTGTGAAATAGTGGAAAACGCCTGACTCTGTGAAGTTGGGCGTTTCTTTTTTGTTGTGATATACTGTTAATTATGATTTTTAACCGCAGATGTAGGCAGATTAATGCAGATAAAAGTTAGTACAGAGGCAACAATGTTAGTACAAACTAAGGAAAAGTTTTATACTCCAGATGAGTACCGCGAGTTAGAGGAAACTGCTGAATTTAGAAATGAATACCGCGATGGAGAAATTGTAAAAATGAGTGGTGGTAGTATTAATCACAGCCGGATTATCCGAAATTTGAGTAGAGTCTTGGGAAATTTGCTTGAGGGGCAGCCCTATGAGCTTTTTCACAACGATTTGCGGTTGTGGATTCCTCGGTACCGACGGGGAACTTACCCGGATGTGATGGTAATTGAAGGGGAGCCAGTTTTTACCGAGGGACGCAGTGATGAGATCCTTAATCCGATGCTCATCGTGGAAGTGCTTTCTAAGTCTACCAAAGATTTTGATCGAGAGGATAAGTTTCGGTTTTATAGATCGATCCCTGAATTCTGTGAATATGTGTTAGTCAATCAATCTGAGTTTTTAGTCGCACAATATATTAAAACAGAATCGAATGAATGGTTATTTCGGGAATATGAGGGAGAGACAGCAACAGTTTCTTTTGCTTCCTTGGGAGTGCCAATGTCGATGAGCGAGATTTATGCAAAAGTTGTATTTGAAAGCTCGGAAACGGAAGTGCAGCAGTAAAATTCCTGGTAGGGGTGATTGCAATGTCTAGCTTGGTAACAGTAAAACAATAATAAGTTGGTTGGTGGTCAGGACTTTAGTCTTCTAATTTTTATGAGGGAAGATATGGATAACTACCGAATTGTCGAAACTTTGACGGACAGCCAGGTTTCCGACTTGATGGATTTATACAAAAACGAGTTTTGGAGCAACAAGCGGAAGCGGGAAGATGTCGTGAAAATGCTGGCGACGACTGATGTTATCATTGGTTTGGTAGATGAGAGCGATCGACTAATTGGCATTACTCGCGTCATTACCGATTTCGTATACAGAGCCATGATTTTTGATGTCATTATCAAGCCGACACACAGAAAGATGGGACTGGGTGCAAAGTTGATGGATGCAGTTTTAAATCATCCAGAATTGCAAGCTGTCGAGAACTTTGCTCTTAACTGTTTGCCGAACATGATGCCGTTTTACGAGCGTTGGGGTTTCACGGATGATGTGGGCGAAATGAAGTTGATGCGGCGAACAACAGGCTGAACTTAGCTCCTTGAAAGCCCCAACTTTTCTCGAATTACATCTTCTTTTAAACCTACTAAAACAGCAGTTCCATCTTTAACGAAAAGAGGACGTTTCAACAGCATCGCATCCTTAGCAAAAGCCTCCACCCACTGTTCGCTAGTCCAATTTTTCTTGTCATCGCCCAAAGCCCGGTAAGATTGACCGGAAGTATTTCGCATGGGTTGAAAGCCCAAAGCAGCTACCCAGCTTTGAATTGTTTCGCGAGTCGGTGGCTGTTCTTTTGTGTTAATGAACTCGTAATTAACCTCGCTATCTTTGAGCCACTGGAAAGCTTTTTTGCAGGTGCCGCAGTTCGGGATTCCGTAAACTTGAATTGACATAATAATGATTGTTGATTGTTGACTGCTGGCTGCTGACTGCTGACTGTTGGCTAATAACAACTGACAACTGACAACTGACTAATGACTACTGACTAATCTAGCTTGTTGAACCCATTTTTGCACGCGATCGACTGAAGGAGTCAAGTCATTGCGCTGCATTGTCGCTACGTGCAGCCTTAAAACTTGTTGGTGTAATCTCTCCACGGGCATTTGAGCCAATTGAGCCGGCGAAGCAACGCCGGCGTGAAGTAACAGCCCGCAATACTGACACCCTACACTTGGAATTAGAGCCAAATTTGCCATCGCTACCCATTTATTAACAGATTGAATGTTAATGTGTAATTGGTTGGCTAGCAGCACTTTCGCCGCCTGCGTTTTCGTCATGCGAATTAGTTGTCCGGTTGTGGTGATGCTGCACTCTTCCAGTTGAGATTGGTTTTCCTTGCTCAATCCCGGTAAATGTCCGATCGGCCAGTCGCGTAGTTGCACAGAAGTTTGAGGAGCTTTATGAGAAATTTTCATGTTTTTTCAGTTAATTTTACTTATACTTTAAAGTCTCATATATCAAACAGTCAATAGAGGCGATCGCTCACGTCGGCCAATCAACAAAAACCAGACCAAGGAATTTGACTAATTGCGGGTGTTGTGAGATTTCTGCTAATTGCTTGCCGAGTAGCACCTTCAGCCTGTTTTCCTGCCTGTGGCTCAGGCTTACTGCTTAACCCAATCATCCAGGCGATGACGACAAAGACTATAAAAAACACAGCCTATAAATGCTAGCAAGAAAGAAGTTCTAGATGAGAATTTTCTCAAAAATGGCTGCCAACTTGGCAGTCAAAATTTTAGTGCTTTAATGCTGAGAATGAAAAAACTTATGGCTGACTGCAAACCCAACTCAAAATTATAGGTTTTTACCCATGACAATTACACAAGGTGATGATTTGTTAACTAATACTCTACACCAACGGCGCCAAAAACTGGCTAGTTTAATTAATTTTCCGGTAATTCTCTGGTCGGGGTGCAGAATTCCTCGCAATTATCCGGCACTTACTTATCCCTTTCGTGCCAGCAGTCACTTTCTATATTTTGCTGGTTTGCCCTTAGAAAATGCTGCCATTCGCTTAGAATCGGGCAAATTAGAATTGTTCTTAGATGACGCACCTGCTAGCAGCACTCTTTGGCACGGAGAAATGCCGAAAAGAGCAGAAATTGCCGAACTAATTGGGGCTGATGCTGCTTTTCCAATGGCCGAATTGAAATCGCGATCGACAAATGCAGCAACGATCGCCCTTCAGGATTCTTGGACTAAGTTGCAACAGTCTCAAATTCTTGAGCGCCCTCTGGCACCGCCCAACTCGCCAACCGGAATCGACCTAGAATTAACTCAGGCGATCGTATCTCTGCGCCTGAGCCACGATGCAGGCAGTTTTGCCGAATTGCGTCAAGCTGCGGCTGTTACTGTAGAAGCTCACAAAGCGGGGATGGCGGCAACTCGAAATGCTCAAATTGAAGCAGGGGTGCGCGCTGCAATGGAAAGTGTCATCATCTCCAAAAATATGACCTATGCGTATCCTAGTATCGTGACTGTGCATGGAGAAGTGCTGCACAGCGAACATTATCACAATTCCCTACAAACCGGAGATTTGTTGTTAGCAGATGTTGGTGCGGAAACATCAACGGGATGGGCGGCTGATGTGACTCGCACTTGGCCGGTGTCTGGAAAGTTTTCAGCGACTCAAAGAGCGATTTATGATGTAGTTTTGGCAGCCCACGATGCTTGTATTGATAAAGTTAGTCCGGGGGTGGAATATCAAGACATTCACCTGTTAGCTGCTCGGATTATGGCGGAAGGATTAGTTGATTTAGGTTTTTTGCGGGGCAATGTTGAGGATTTGGTTGAAATGGATGCTCACGCGCTGTTTTTTGTGCACGGAATCGGACATTTAATCGGTTTGGATGTTCACGATATGGAAGATTTAGGAGATTTGGCTGGCTATGAAGAAGGAAGAACGAGAAGCAGTCGGTTTGGGTTGGGGTTTTTGCGGCTGAATCGAGTTTTGCGTCCGGGAATGCTGGTATCGATCGAACCGGGATTTTATCAAGTTCCGGCAATTTTGAATAACCCAGAAAACCGCGCCAAATATCAAGGTTTCGTAAACTGGGACGAGTTGGAAAAATTTGCCGATGTGCGGGGGATACGCATAGAAGATGATATACTTGTCATCGATGAGGGTAGAGAACTATTGACAGGAAAATTGCCCACAAAAGCTCCGGAGATTGAGGAGTTAGTTGCGGTAAATACGTAAGTAGAGCCGAGTTCGAGCGCACATACGCAGTTCCATCAGGTGTGAAAAAAAATAAATAAAGATGAATAAAGGTTGGCAAACAAGTCTTTTGATATTAGTTAAAAAAGTGATCTCGCAAGTCAGAAAATTCGCAGCACTAATACTTCCACGCATTGTTCGTAAACCTATATCCTCGCCGCCGCCTCCGATGCAAGCTGCACCTTTGCCCAGCAACGAAGAAGAGAGGCTAGAAGCACTTCACCGCTACGACATTCTAGATACAGAGGCCGAAGCCGCTTTTGATGACCTAACAGCTTTAGCATCTTATATTTGCGGCACTCCTATAGCTTTAGTAAGCTTAATAGATTCTAATCGACAGTGGTTTAAATCAAAAGAGGGTCTGGAAGTGCCAGAAACTCCGAGAGAGTCATCTTTTTGTGCCCACGCTATTTTAAATCCCAACGAATTGCTAGTTGTACCCAATGCTTTAGATGACGATCGCTTTGTCGGCAATCCGCTAGTAACTTCCGATCCAAATATTCGGTTTTATGCTGGAGCCCCGCTAGTAACTCCTGACGGTTATCCGATCGGCACTTTGTGCGCGATAGATACAGTTCCTCGTAATCTCAGCCCACAACAGCTAGAAGCGCTGCGGACTTTAGGGCGGCAAATTATTCACCAAATGGAGTTGCGAATAAATCTGACTAAATTAAAACGCGCACAGATCAGGAACCAACAAGTAGAAGCAAAACTCCGTTCTACAGACGAGCAAATTGTCAATTTTTTAGAAGGAATGAGCGATGCTTTTTTTGCTTTCGACACGCAGTGGCGATTTACTTACATCAATTATAAAGCAGCACAATTTTTGCAGCGATCCCCGGAAGAACTTTATGGTAAAAATTTTTGGGAAGAGTTTCCACACTTAGTGAATTCGGAGTTTTATAAAGAATATCATGGAGCTGTAGCCAAACAAGTTGGAGTGGCTTTTGAACAATATTATCGTCCCTTGAAAGTGTGGGTGGAAGTCCGGGTTTTTCCTTCTCACGACGGCATTTCTGTGTTTTTTCACGACATAACCAAGCGCAGGCAGATGGAAGCTGCACTCAAGAAAGAACAGAAAAAAACTGAAAGGTTAGTGCTAAATATTTTGCCCGAACCGATCGCCCACAGGTTGAAGTATAAACCGGGGGTAATTGCAGACAAGTTTGAAAAAGCAACAATTCTTTTTGCTGACTTGGTGAATTTTACCCAAATTTCTACTACCATGCCCGCCACTCAATTAGTATACTTACTGAATGAAATTTTCTCAGTTTTTGACCAACTGAGTGAGAAGCACGGCTTAGAAAAAATCAAGACGATCGGGGATGCTTACATGGTAGCAGCCGGTATTCCCATTGAACGTCCAGACCACGCAGAGGCGATCGCCGAAATGGCGCTGGATATGCTAGCAGCAATTAAGGAATTAAATGTGAAGCTAGACGCGAAATTTGACCTTCGCATCGGGATTAATAGCGGCCCGGTGGTAGCGGGGGTAATCGGCACTAAAAAATTCATTTACGATTTGTGGGGAAATGCCGTGAATACAGCTAGCCGCATGGAATCTCACGGCATAATAGGTCGCATTCAAGTCAGCCACTATACTCATAAGTTGCTACAGGATAAATATGAATTTGAAGATCGTGGCGAGATCGAGATTAAAGGCCAAGGGAAAATGCGGACTTATTTACTGACGGGGAGAAAAACAGCAAGCGATCTCAAAATTGCAGAGTAAATAAAACTAAGACTTGAAAGTACCTGATTGTTGAGGAAATGCCGGAAGCTGCGATCGATCGCCTCGAAGGCGCGATCGTCCTGTGGCAGAACGGCTGCTGCAGATCAACCAAATAAGATTATGCTATAGACAGAGATATCCGAGCAATCCTAGGCGCGGTACTCGACGTTATAAAAATACTAAGTTGAAGTCGTCGGAGCCTTTAATAATGGTTCAATTTCATATTCAAACCGATAGCGATATTCCAGCATCCACCCAACTATTCAATCAAATCAGGTTTGCGATCGCCTCGCGACAATTTCCGCCCGGACACCGCTTGCCCAGCACCAGACAGCTAGCCATGCAGACGGGTTTGCACCGCAACACCATCAGCAAAGTATACCGCCAGCTCGAAAATACCGGACTCGTAGAAGCCCAAGCAGGATCGGGTATTTACGTCCGTGCTCAAGGCAACGAACACGGCAACAAACTCAAATCTCCGATCCTCGAAGAATATCCCCTTGCCAACAAAATAGTGCAAGGAAGTATCGATCAACTGCTGGGACAGGGCTGTACGCTCAACCAAGCGAGGGAATTATTTTTGGCCGAAATTGACTGGCGGCTCAGGTGCAGCGCCCGCGTGGTCGTCACAGCCCCCACAGAAGACATCGGCGTGGGTGAACTGATGGCGAAAGAACTCGAACAAGCTCTTCGCATTCCCATACAGTTAGTGCCGATGGAACAGCTAGGTACTTTTTTGGATCAAATTTCTTCGGGAACTGTGATCACGAGTCGATATTTTATCGGAGAAGCAGAATCGATTTCGGCACCGCGTTCGGTGCGAGTTATTCCCGTAGACATCTACGACTACAGCCAGGAAATCCAGTTAGTGGGGGGTTTGCCGAAAGATAGTTATTTAGGCCTCGTCAGCCTGAGTCCGGGAATGCTGCGATCGACCGAAGTCATCATCCACAGCCTCCGGGGAGAGGATTTGCTGGTGATGACGGCCTTGGTGTCAGACGAGTACAAGATTAACTCGATCGTGCGATCGGCCAGAACAATTTTTTGCGACCAACCGAGTTTTGCTACAGTAAAAGCTGCCATCAATGCGGCTAGAGAAGATATTATTCGTCCCCCGCAACTGATATGCTCCGAAAATTACATCGGCTCTAAGTCGATTAATTTACTCAAGCGCGAGTTGGGCTTGGGATGACGAAGGAAGAAGGAAGAAGGAAGAAGGAAGAAGGAAGAAGGAAGAAGGAAGAAGGAAGAAGGAAGAAGGAAGAGGGAAGAAGGAAGAAGGAAAAACAACAATTCAACTTTTTTAAGTTACCAATCCCAATGCCCGAATCCCAATGCCCAATGCCCCATGCCCGAATCCCAAGGCCCAATGCCCAATGCCCAATGCCCAATTACCGATTACCAATTACCCATGAGGATTATTCATGACAATTGAAATCCAACCTTCAATTAATGTTAAAACCGCGATCGAAAGCCGCCGGGCCGCCCGCAGCTTCAAACCCGATCCGATTCCCCCAGCAATATTGGCAGAGATTTTGCGATTGGGAGTGCGATCGCCCTCTGGTTACAACTTGCAGCCTTGGCGGTTTATTGTACTTCAAGACCCAGCCAGCAAAGAAAAATTAAAAGCTTGCGCCTTCGATCAGCGCCAAGTGGTAGAAGCCCCAACAGTATTAATCTGTTGTGGCGATCGGCGCGCCGCCGGGCCCGAAAACACCGAAGCCGTCATCGAATTGGGCAAAGCCACAGGGGCAATGAATGACAATTTAGCCGGTTATATGCGACAAGCAATCCCGCAATTGTTCGAGAACCGTCCCTGCTTCGAGTCCCTAGAAACTTGGACAAACAGACATACAATGCTTGCAGTAGCCCACTTAATGATTGCAGCTAAAAGTTTTGGGGTAGACAGTTGTCCGATGGAAGGTTTTGTCAGCGCTAAGGTGAAAGAAGCCTTTCAAATTCCCGAAGAAGTAGATGTTTGCTGCTTGCTGCCACTTGGTTATGCAGCAGAACCTTTCAAACAATATGGCGGGCGTTTTGAGGTGACTCAAGTTTATTACAGCGAAAGTTATGGACAGGCATTGCAAATTGAGATTTGAGAGTTAAGATTTTGAGAGTTAAGATTTGAGATCTGAGAGTTGAAGGAGTCGGTACAAGTTCAAACCAATCGGAAATACCTACAATTTCGCAATCCGAAATCTAAAATCTAAAATTTCAAGTGGTGATATCAGACAGAGGAAAAAATATGACAATAGCAACGCGACAAAGCAACGCACAAATTCTAGAAGTAAAATTGCAGCAACACTTGCAAGCAGCCGGATTTAAAAACTTACCGCTTTATATTAGTTGCGATTTTCGAGATGAATCTTTAACGGTTGTGGGAGAACACCCCCGCAGTTTAGTTCTCAAAGCCAAACCGACTTTTGCGGTGCTAGAAGCAGCAATTCTTGAAATAGAACCAGAATCTATTCAACAGATTGGACTTTGCCTGAAAATTACCGGGCAAAAACAGCCTTATGCTTTCCATTCTTTTACCATGCACAACCCTGTTTTGTCAAGACCCAAAACAGTGCAGTTGTTCAAAAAAACAGAGAATATCTCGCCAGCAGAAACCGGGATAGTCTTAACAGAAAATGCGACCCCGGCGGGGGATGTAGAGGAGGAGATACCGTTAGAAACGGATGAGAAAGATGCGTGGGATGAAGAATATTTCCCCAATGTGTCTGAGAGTTCCAGCAATTCCGAGCCGATCGCCTTTAGGGTAGCTGCAATCCCGGCAGATATTGGAGACAATCCCTTCAATCCGCTGGATATGGAAGCGGTAACAGTTCCCCAACAACCCAAGCATTCACCGTTTGCGATGCTGGCTGCTGCAGGAATCATCAGCATGGCGGCGCTAGTTTTGGCAGGGGGTTATTACCTGCTGAGCCGCCCCTGCGTCATCGGAGGATGTCCTGCTTTAGCTAATGCCAAACAGTTGAGCGAGAATTCGACGAAGACGCTGAAAACGTCAAAAGTTGCCAACACCCCCCAAGAAGCGCAGCGACAGTTAAAACAGGCGATCGCCCTTTTGGAACCGATTCCCTCCTGGTCAATTCATCGCGGTGAAGCTCAAAGCGCTCTGGAAAGCTACCGTTCGCAAAATCAGAATTTAAACTCTGTGATCGATGCAGCGCGCCTCGCAAAGTCAGCAGCCCAGAAAACCCAAAATCCCCCTTATTCTGCCGATAACGGGCAGGAAGCGCAAGCTCTGTGGCAAAGTGCGATCGCCGAACTCGGAGAAATCCCCCCAGACAGCCCAGCTTATCCATTTGCTCAGAAAAAGTCAAAAGAATACCGGAAAAATTTAGCAACTGGAAATCGGCAGTTAAGTACAGAGAAACAAGCCGAAAAAACGCTGCTCGCTGCCAAAAGTACAGCCCAAATAGCAGAAGCTCGCGAAGCAGTAGCTCATACAGCCGAGACTTGGACTCAAGTGCAATCAGGTTGGGAAGAAGCCCTCGAAACCCTATCAGCAATTCCCACGAGCACGACATCTTACCAACAAGCTAAACTGCTTGTTCCCAAATACGAAACCAAACTTTCAGACGCTCGCGAGCGCAAAAATGTCGAAGGAATTTCGGAAAATGCGTATACTCAAGCTGTGACTTTAGCAGCGGAAGCTCAAATTTTCGAGGGCAAAAACGCCTGGTTTAAAGCATCTGAATACTGGCGAAGAGCTTTGAGTTACGCGGAGCAAGTGCCTGCAGCAACTGCATATTCTCAGAAAGCCCAACCGCTGATCGCTTCCTACAAAACTTCCTTGCAGCAAGCAGAAGTAAGGTTGCAGGAAGAAAGGAATCTGCAAAAAGCCCGCACGGATTTAGATAGAACTTGCAAAGGCAACCCCAAGATTTGCGACTATACTGTTAGCAAAGGTTTGATTGCGGTGCAGATGACTCCAGGTTACGTGCAGAAACTGCAACAAACTTTCATCCAAGCGAACAACAACAATGCTGTGAAGACTCGCCAAGCTGTAGAAAAGCACGTTCAAACATTGCAAAAAGCTTTGGAGGCGATCGCCGAAAACGCCCAAATCCCGATGCAGGTGTACGATGGCGAAGGCAAGCGGATTGCGAGCCACGAACCGAAGTAGTTGTAGGGTGGGTGAGGGCGAACAATCTGTCAGAGCGATCGAAATATTTACCCTCACGCATCACCAGCAATTTTATCCGCAGTCAATCCAGCTTGAAAAACTTGTTGCGCCGTTAATTTCAACTCTGGAAAAGTTGGGGATTCGATGTTGTCATCTCCCCGAAATTGACTAACTTCATACTCACCATCAACCAACCGATAAATCGAAATAGTCGGTTGTTTAGGATTGCCAATAAACCTGCGCCCACCCAAACCGAGATAATCAACAATCCAGTATTCAGGAATCCCAATTAGTTCGTATTCCCCTACTTTTTTGATGTAGTCATCTTGCCAGTTGGTACTAACTACTTCAACAACAAGCGGAATTGATGCCCCTTGAGTCACAGTGGAGAAATTTTCCCACAGAGGTTCTGATGCTAAATTGGTTTCATTTAAAAGCAGAATATCGGGTAAATAAGCTGACTCATTTTCCAGGGGCTTAACTAATGCTTGTTTAGGGATGAAGTACGGAAGGTTTAATCGATCGAATTGCGCGGTCAATTTTCTGGCTGAAAAACCGACAACTTTCTCATGCTTTCCTAATGGCTGTGACATTTCAACAATCTCTCCATTGTGCAGTTCATAACGTCCGTTTTCTGGCTTCCATTCCGCAAATTCTTCAAAAGTTAGCGTTTTAGTTGCTGTTTGAATCATGGTTATTCTCCTGAATTATGGGCGGGCGGGCTAGAAGCCCACCCCACAAAAAGTGAACTCTTGTGGAACAGGCATCTTGCCTGTTCATAAAAATAGTACCCAACGTAAGTTCCTACCTACATCATATTACCAATTATCAATGCCCAATGCCCAATACCCAATGCCCAATGCCCAATTACCATTTTATCAATTGTGCATCTTGATTAAAAAACTTCCGGGACAATCCCTCAGTCAACAGCAGGGTTGCGATTAAAGTTGCTAGCGCTAAGACAAACATAATCAAAATTTGGTAAGATGCTGCATCAAGAGGACTGACACCGCTCAGCATTTGACCTGTCATCATTCCCGGTAATGTCACGATTCCTACGACGGTCATTGTGTTTAAAGTCGGGATTAACCCAGCTTTGATCGCATCTTTGCGGTATTGTTTTACTGCTTGCTGTGGCGTCGAACCTAAACTTAAATGGGTTTCTATTTCTAACTGGCTGCTATTAACTGTACTGACAAGTCTTTCGCCAGCGATCGCCCCGGAGTTCATGGCATTGCCCAAAATCATACCCGCTAAGGGAATCAGGTATTGCGGTTCGTACCAAGGGTCAGGTTGCAAAATTAGCAAGTTTGTATAGGCGAGAGTCAAGGCCGTACTGATAAAAATTGAACCCCAAACTAAGGGCAGTAAGTTCTTGATTTTTTTGCTGATGCGGTTGCTGGCAACCATGCTAGCTGTTGTCAGCATGATTGCTAGAACTGCTAAAACCAGCCAAGGATTTTTCCCCTCCGGGTCAAATATGACGGCGAGCACGTATCCGACTAAGATTAGCTGGATCAGGGTGCGCCCTGCCGCGATCGCGATCGCCCCCTCCAACCCCAATCCCTGCCACGCCGAAAGCCCGATCGCGATCGCCACCATCCCCAAAGCCCAACCCAAATCTATAAAATCTAGCTCAATTAACACCGGCCCACCCTTTCGATAATGTGATTGTTTGCCTGTCCAAATATAAGATATTGCAATAAAGGTTTCTGAGAAACAGTTTTGCTGCAAGAATTTGCTTTGATAATGCTTGAAATTTATGGTGTGAAGAGTGAATAATGTTCCCCCCCTCGACTTAACCCGCCAATACGCGCAGATTGGCGACGAGATAACCGCTGCGGTGCAAAAAGTGCTTGCCTCTGGCGGCTACGTAGGCGGCCCGGCCGTAAAGAGTTTTGAACGAGAGTTCGCCGACTACACTGGAGTTTCCGAGTGCGTTGGCTGCAACTCCGGCACAGATGCCCTGATTTTGGCCTTGCGAGCTCTCAAAATTGGCCCTGGCGATGAAGTGATTACCACTCCTTTTACCTTTTTTGCTTCGGCTGAGACAATTAGCGCCGTTGGTGCGACTCCAGTATTTGTCGATATTGACAGCGGGACTTTTAATCTGGATGTCGAACTCCTCGAAGCGGCAATTACCGACAAAACCAAGGCAATTATGCCAGTGCACATCTTCGGCCAACCGGTAGACATGACTCGGCTGATGGAAATTGCGACTCGACACAATTTAGCCGTAATTGAAGATTGCGCCCAGTCTGTCGGGGCCGAGTGGCAGTCTCGAAAAGTCGGCAGCATCGGCCATGTCGGCTGCTTTAGTTTTTATCCGACCAAAAACTTAGGCGCTTGCGGTGACGGTGGGGCGGTGACGACAAATGATCCAGCCCTCGCAGCTTCGATGCGAGTCCTCAAAGAACACGGACAGTCTTCTAGATATTTCTACGAAGAAATCGGGTACAACAGCCGTTTAGATGCCCTGCAAGCGGTGATTCTCAGCATTAAATTGCGATATCTCGACAGTTGGAACGCCCAGCGACGTTCGATCGCGACACTTTACACCGAATTTCTCTCCCGCGTGCCCGGAGTTGCCGTCCCCAAAGAATTGCCGGAAGCAAAAGGAGTTTGGAATCAATACACGATCCGGCTGACAAGTCCAGAAGACGCGCAAAATCCCTCTGGCGATTTTCGAGATTGGATGCGGGCTCAGTTGCAGGAAGCTGGCATCGGTTCGATGGTTTACTATCCGTTACCTTTGCACCTGCAACCTGTTTACAAATCTTTGGCCTATCAAGCAGGTCAATTGCCAAAGGCTGAGCAAGTTTGTCGCGAAGTCTTGTCTTTGCCGATGTTCCCGGAACTGTCGAGGGATCAACAAGAGCGGACGATTTATGGTCTGAAAGATTGCTTGGCAAAGGCCGATCGCATCCGATAGCTTTGGCGCGATGGCATCAGCGAGGGAAATGCAGGAGGAGAAAAGAATTGCAGGGTTGCAGTGTTGTGAGAATGTGCAGGGGTCAGGGAGAGCTGTTAAGTATTTTGACCGATCACTTGTACTTTTATGTACTATATTTAATGAAAAGAAACAAATTTAGGCTAGCAATCCGCCTCGAACGGGTGCATTTTCCGCTCGCCTAAACCTTGCAATGCGATCGGTCAATGATGAAGAAGGAAGAAGGAAGAGGGAAGAGGGAAGAACGAAGAAGGAAGAACGAAGAACGAAGAATAAATAATATTTGAACTTTCGACTTCCAATCCCCGATGCCCGATGCCTGATGCCTAATGCCCGATGCCCGATGGCCGATGCCCAATTCTCAATTTAACCTGTAATTTTCAGAAGATAAGAGGAAAATAAACGAGTGCCTCAGTATCAATTCACTCAGGCTAGACGCTACGATCCACAAGCGATCGCTCAGTATTACCGCAAACGTCCTTGGAAAGCAATTTGGCGCGCAATTACCGTTATTTGGTCTTTTGCGGGCTTCGTGCTGGGGATGCTGTGGGACAGTTGGCAGCACGAAGTCGCAACACACCAGCCGGAACGGGCCGCCCACCTGCGACAAATACTCACTCGCTTGGGCCCAACTTTCATTAAGGTAGGCCAAGCCCTTTCTACAAGACCCGATTTGATCCGCAAAGACTTTCTCGAAGAATTGATCAAACTTCAGGATCAATTGCCGCCGTTTGACTCGGTGCGCGCTTTCGAGATTATTGAAGCGCAACTCGATCGCAAAATTAGCGAAACTTACAGCGAAATCTCCCCCGAACCTGTCGCCGCGGCAAGTCTTGGTCAAGTCTACCGAGCTCGCCTCCTCACCGGGGAAGCAGTAGCAGTCAAGGTTCAGCGACCGAATTTGCTGCCCGTCTTGAGCCTGGATCTTTATTTAATGCGCTGGGCCGCTGGATGGTTGGGCCCCTTGTTGCCGCTGAATCTCGGTCACGACCTTTGTTTAATAGTCGATGAATTCGGTATCAAATTGTTCGAGGAAATTGATTATATCAATGAAGGCCGCAACGCCGAGAAATTTGCTACAAATTTTGCCGACGACCCGACTGTAAAAGTTCCGAGTATTTACTGGCGTTATACATCAAATTGCGTTCTGACTCTCGAATGGATTGAGGGCATCAAGCTGACAGATATAGAACGTGTTAAAGCCGCAGGTTTGGATACCGATAGTTTAATTGAAGTCGGAGTCCGCAGCGGTTTGCGGCAGTTGCTGGAACACGGATTTTTTCACGCTGACCCTCATCCGGGAAATCTGTTTGCCTTAGCGGACGGCCGCATGGCTTACATTGATTTTGGGATGATGGATCAGATGGAAGAAACAACTAAAGAAACTTTGGTTGATTCTGTCGTTCACTTGATCAACAAAGATTACTTAGAGTTAGCCAAGGATTTTGTCAAACTTGGCTTTTTGACTCCAGATACAGATATTATGCCGATCGTCCCGGCGTTGGAATCTGTACTGGGTGATATCGTCGGCGAAAAGGTGTCAGATTTTAACTTCAAGACGATTACAGACCAGTTTTCGGAGTTGATGTACGATTATCCTTTCCGAGTGCCGGCGAAATTTGCCTTAATTATTCGCTCTCTGGTGACAGAAGAAGGTTTGGCCCTGACGCTGAATCCGAATTTCAAGATAGTCGAAGTGGCGTATCCTTATGTAGCGCGGCGTTTGTTGAACGGAGAATCTCCGGCACTGCGGCGGCGTCTGATTGAGGTATTATTCAAAGATGGCAAATTCCAGTGGAACAGGTTAGAGGACATGATCGCGATCGCCCGCTCCGATCGCAGTTTCGACCTGCTCCCCACCGCCCAACTAGGCTTGCAATTTTTGCTGTCAGATGAAGGGTCGTTTTTGAGGCGCCAGCTAATATTAGCTTTGATTGAGGACGATCGGCTCCACACCGAAGAAGTTCGCAGCCTGTGGAACTTAGTCAAGGAAGATTTGCAGCCCAGTCGCCTGTTCAACGTTGCTCTAGGCGCTTTGACGGAGTTTTCCACAGCAGGGGCAGCCGCGCTAACTCGATTTTAATTAGAAGGAAGAAGGAAGAAGGAAGAAGGAAGAAGGAAGAAAAATAATTCTACTCTTCCCCATTCCCCATTCCCCATTCCCCATTCCCAACTTCCAATTACCCAAATTAAGGAATTATTTGTGTATTATTTTCCAGAACCTCCCTATTTTTTAATGTCGGCTGGATTACTAGCAGGTATGGCCTCCGGCGTAGCATTTGAAGCAACTCTCAAACAATCCGTACAACAATGGTCTAAAAATCGTTCTACTCGCACCTTGGCTAACCTGCCAAGGCTGCAATTGGTCATACCTTTTCTGGGAATGGCTGGCGGTATTTGCGTATTTTTAGCTTCGGGGATGGAGATTTTTGGCTTCCCAAAACTACTTTGTTATGCCCTAGCTTTGCCACTGACGGTACTCACGGGCTGGCTAGTTTGGACTCAGCTAGGTAAGCTTTTGATCGAGTTAGAACGCGGAGGTTCTCAAGCGCTGGATTTAGATTCTTTTGAACAATGAAAGTTAACTATCAACCTCTTTTGTGAGAAGCAAGGGGGTTGATAGTTATCTAGAATTATCCTATTTGATGCTTTTTGAACCGCCGAGAACGCAGAGGAAGAGAAAGAAGAGGATGACAACTTAGCCAATAATTTGTGTAAAATTTTTAAAATCTAAAATCTAAAATCTAAAATCGAATGAGTATTTTAATTGTTACGGGTGCGGCGGGATTTATTGGCTCTAACTTAGTAGAAACTCTTTTAAATCGAGGGGAGACGGTGATCGGTGTTGATGAGTTCAACGATTATTACCATCCGGAGCTAAAGCGCAAGAATATTGCACGATTTGAAAAGTATCCTGGTTTTGAATTGGTGGAAGGGGATATTTTGTCTCTAAATTGGCGATCGCTTTTATCAGATGTTAAGGTAATATTTCATCAGGCGGCGCAAGCAGGAGTTCGTGCTAGTTGGGGCGAGGGTTTTCGCAGCTATACCGAACGCAATATTAACAGCACTCAAGTATTGTTAGAAGCGGCGAAAGATGCGCCAAAATTGCAAAAGTTTGTCTATGCTTCTTCTTCTTCCATTTACGGCAATGCTGAATCTTTTCCCACGAATGAAAACGCTTGTCCCCAGCCTGTTTCTCCCTACGGAATTACGAAATTAGCCGGTGAACGTTTGTGCGGGCTTTATTACAAAAATTTTGGCCTTCCGACTACTTCGCTGCGCTATTTTACCGTTTACGGGCCGAGACAGCGCCCCGATATGGCTTTTCACAAGTTTTTTAAGTCGATTTTGTTTGACGAGGCGATTTCAATTTTCGGCGACGGATTGCAAACGCGGGATTTTACGTTTATCAGCGATTGCGTTGCTGCGAATTTAGCGGCGGCTGAGGTTCCAGAAGCTGCGGGGGAAGTTTTTAATATTGGTGGGGGAAGTCGGGTAGTTTTGAAAGAAGTTATTGATACAATAGAGAGAATTGTCGATCGACCTATTCGGATAGATTTTACCGAAGCTGCGAGGGGAGACGCGCGGCACACTAGCGCGGATGTGTCTAAAGCCCAGAAAATCTTAGGTTATCAGCCGCAGGTTGCTTTAGAAGAAGGATTAAGGCGCGAATGGGAGTGGATTCAGTCTTTGTACAGTTAAATCCTATCTATCCCAGAAATTCCGCAACTTAAATTGAACATTGTTAACTTTTTGAATTCCCCAACTTTTGAGATTTCTCTGCAAGCGAACCAATAAATTTGGAGGTGTGAGTTTTGGCTGTGTTTCCGGCGAATTCAAATAGCGGTAGTGCAGAAATACCTCTCGGTAAGGAATCTCAACATCTTCGCCAGCACACAATCGAGTAAATTTTGCAGCCGAAATACTCATGTAATGCAAGTAAGTCAGCCGCCGCCCTTTATCGTATAGAACATAATCTATCACATCAAATTGAGAAGACCAATGATTGCCCGTTACCTGTGCAGGTTGATGATAAGCAAAGTTATAAAAAGAGATGCTGCTACGGGCGACTAAATAGTTAAACAAAGGTTGGTCAGTTCCCCGCAAAGACAAAATTTCTGCTTCGCCTGAAGTTAATTTATCTAAAAGTTGGCTTGAGTTATTCCGATTTAAAATGCCTTTTTTTGAAGCAAACCAACCCGCACAAAAAATATGAGATTGCAGTTGGTCAAGATTAAAAATTTCTGTCAATTTTTGGGAGGATAAATCAAATATATAATTAAGGTCTGATTTGTATTGAAAATCGTTGGCTACCCAATCAAATTCATCAAGTTTTTGATAGATGTAATCTAGAGAACCCATCAACAGAGTGTCGCAGTCAAAATAGACAAATTTGTCAAAAGGGCCGTCAAAACAGCAAAATTTTCGGTGCATTCCCAAACAGTGAACTGGTTGCCAACCTTTAGCCTGCCAAACTTTTTGAGCCTTGCAGTGAGATGTCCAAGCTTGAGTCGCAAAGTCTTCCCAAAAATCGATGGAGTCGGTATTTTCAAAGAGGGTTACATTGTGCAGGCGGCAAATGTGCGATCGCACTTTTTTCAAGTTATCATCGTAGGGAATGATGCAAACACGAATATCTTTTGCCCCATTGACTTCGAGACTGTTCAATAAAGCGACTAAGTGGTCGAAAACAACATCGTTTGCTAGTAGATAAATGCCATCAGTCATCGGATTTTAGATTTTAGATTGAAGAATTCAACTCGTTACTATGCTCGTCTGGAAACCAGTTAATTTATTAGTCCACGTGGACTTGGTTTGTCTGCTTGCGTTGCTAAAGATTTCAATCGCCGTGTGAATACAAACAATATTATTTATCCATGCCAATATCGAAATATTTTTTGCACTAAATTTGGTTTTTGATCGACCTCATTGAGATAACGATAATGTTTCCAAAGTTTCCAATAAGGACTACCGGATTTAATTGGTATCCCAGCCCAATGAATATATTTTAACCTTTTGCCTTTGTCATAAAGAACATAATCTATTTCGTGAAAATGCTTGGAACCCGCCCAGCTTCCAGGTTCGCTTGGTGAAGCTTTAACAAGATTGCAGCGTTTGGGAATCAGTTTAAGAATGATATAATTTAGTATAGGTTGGTCGGTGACATTTTGAGTAAAGTCAAAATATTCTCGATGCTGCGAACATTCTCGCAAAATTTCATACATTTGCGCTTCTGTAATAGTTCCTTTTCGGGAAGCCCAAAAACCGCTGTTGAAGACATCTTGAAGCTGTGAGTCTGTAAAGATATTCTGTTCTTTTACAAGTGGTGAAAATACATTTCGCAGTTTTTCGCTGAGGTAGTGATAGTCGCAGCAAAAAAAGTCTACTTCTGATAGTTTGTTTAAGTTGGCTGCGATGTCTTCAAAGACGATGATATCGGTATCGATGTACAGAAATTCGTCAAGGGGGCCAAACCAGGCGGCGAGTTTTCGCATTTTGTTGGGGAGGGCTAAAAAGTTGCGATCGAACATTTGGCCAATTTCTCTGGTAAACTGTTCCACAAACTCCAGATTTGGGAACAATTGCACCCCGTGGAGACTGCTGAGTGCGGCTGCGACTTGCTGATAATTGTCGTCGAAGGGAATCAGAAAAATTGGTACTTGACAATTATACAGACGTATGCTGTTTAAAAGGGCGATCGCACTTTCTAGCACCTTATCATTGGCAACAATATAAATACCGCGACTCATACATTTATCCTCAACCTTCTCAATACCCTTTTTAACCAATTCGGCGCAGAAACCTCAGTATAAGACTTTGGCGGTTCCCGAAAAACCGGCCGCTTTTCCGGTTCGCGGAGATAGCGGTAATGCAGAAACAAATCGCGATAGGGAAACTCAATATTTTCGCCGAGGCACAATGCTTTAGTAATACTTGGAGGAATGCCAATATAATGAATATAGGTGAGTCTATTACCCTTATCGTAGAGAATTTTATCTCGTTCTTCAAAATGTTTTGAAGTCACCGCCGACCCGGTTTTTTCGCTATCTGGCAAATGATAAGCAAAATTATAAATCGGAATCCCAGACCGCATAAACATATAGTTTAAAACAGGTTGATCGCCGGTTTTGTAAAGAATTTCCGATTCTCCTTCCTTGAGCTTAGACAATAACCACTCTATTTTTTCCTGGTCAAACAAACCTCGCTTTGAACCGTAAAATCCCGAACAAAATATTTCTGATTTAAGTTGCTGCTGTTCAAAAACATTAAAGAGTTTTTCTGATTGAATATTATAAACCTTATCTGGATGATAAAATTGAAAATCGTAGACGACACAATCATAATCATTCAACTTTTGAAAAACCCCGTCTAGTGAATTCATTAATAATGTATCAGCATCCATATAGACAAAATTATCAAAGGGGTTGTCAAAGGCACAAAAACGCCGATGTCCACCATAAATTCTGTACTTACGGTTTATACTTTGAGGACTTGCTGCTTGCATGAATTTGTCCCATCGCTGAATTGAGGCGCTATCTTCATAAATAAAGACGTTGGGACGGTTGACGATTGCAGCTTTGATTTGCTCTATCTGCTCGTCGAAAGGATAAATACAGACAGGAATATTTGAGCCTAAGATAACTTCAATACTGTTGAGCAAGGCAATTAGTTGGTCGTAAACTGTATCGTTGGCTAGCGTGCAAATTCCATTCATATCTCTAGTCTCGCGAAGGCGGACTTTGTTTGTGTCGTTGCGGTTTCCACCGCCGAATCATTTAAAGGGTAAAAGGATAGAGAAGACTCCTCGCGGGAAAACTAGGACGAGGGAGAAACCGAGGCTACCGCCACGCGAAAACCCCTGTTCCACCACCCATCGTCGGCCCAGCACCAGTCACGAAGGTGACTGCCACAATAGACCGCAGAATGGTACCAAGAACCGCCACGCTGCACTCGGCAATCATCTGTACCAGTTTCCCAGGAACTTCCGTCAGTTGGTGCGTCGTTATAGTTTTCGTGCCACCTATCGCTGCACCATTCCATAACATTGCCGTGCATATCGTAGACTCCAAAGTTATTAGGGGGAAAACTCCCGACATCGGTTGTTTCTCTGCGGTAAAGTCCTTTGGGGACGTTTGCGTAAGGCAAGTTTCCGTCATAGTTGACTAAATCCGGGGTAATAGTTTCCCCAAAATGAAATTGGGTTGTTGTTCCCGCACGGCAAGCGTATTCCCATTCTGCTTCACTCAGGAGGCGATATTTTTTTCCGGTTTGTTGCGAGAGTTTGCCACAGTATTCGACTGCATGGTACCACCCTACAGTTTCTACAGGACGTTTTTCACCTTTATCATCGGACGGGTTGTTTCCCATCACTGCTTGCCACTGTGCTTGGGTGATGGGATATTTGCCTGCATAAAAAGCGGGTACTGTTACTTGATGCTGCGGCCTTTCATCATCTCTACCTGATTCTGTTGCTGGCGAACCCATCATAAATGTGCCGCCGGGAATATAAACCATTTCCAGCACAACTCCCTTCCCTAAGTCTTCAGGAAAAAAGCGAGCAAAGGACTTACGGCGGCTGTTTTCTTTTCCTTCAGCATCGACTGTGATGACATCAAAGTCAAATGTAGGGAGATAGTCTTGATGGAAATGGGGTTTAAGCTTTAAGTCATCCCTATCTTTCAGCAGTGAATAAGCAGCTAATTTTACTTGCATTGATTCATTTTGCAGCGCGCCAATTATTAAATCTAAGCCAGCTTCTCCATATTTGGGCGCTTCAGATAGTGCAGCAATTTTCACCTCGACAATCGGTGAAGCCAAACGAGTTTTAATGCCGGGAATCCCGCCTAAGACAGCAGCACCTACGGGGGGTGGATTTTGACCGCCGAGTACGGCATCGTATTCTCTGGGTTGATTTTGGTTTTCTATCATTGCGCTATTTCCTAAGAGACAAAGTTAGACAGCCAATTGAGCAAGTTTAATTCATGGAGAATGATTTGTCTGGCTTCGGCAATTTTATCCCTCGCTTCATGCCAATAATCCGCATTAGCCACAACCTCTTTAATAAATTCTACTCCTTTCTCATCCAAACTCGGCAGCCGCAGAAAACTCCCTGCCGGCAACAACTTATCCGCCGCCGAACCGCCGTAATAAATTGGCAAACACCAAGCTAACAAAGCATCCCAAAGCTTCTCGCTGACATACAAATCGTTTTCGGCATAATTTTCTATAGCTAAGTTGTAATGGTATGGTGCCACGGCGTGCCATTTATTGTTTACAGTGCCGTTACCGCACGCCCAAGTTGGCAAGTTTCGCCCGTAAAGGTCAAAATCCAATTCTTGCGATCGCAGCAATTTGATAAAGTCTAATCGGCGTCGGTGATTAACGGTGCGGCTAACACCTGAAGTAATCCAAGAACAGGATTTAGTTTTTGGTGGCGCCGGCATTTCATCTAGTTCTCGAAAGGAGTTAGAGTGATACCAAATCGCGGGCATATAATCGGGTTTTGGTGCGAAGTCGTCGGGTCCGCAAACGTAACCGCAATAAAGTTTGGCTTGTTCGTAGTTGGCTTTGGTAATTTCAATAACTTCTGGTAATGGTGGCTCCCGGATCAGGTAAATTATGCGTTCCTTGGGGACACCGCGCAATTTTTCTTGAAGGTCGTTTTCTTGGTTGTGATGCCTGTAGTGACGTATTTTATCGACCCAAGATTGCTTGGTGGGCGGTTGAGGAAAGTCGAATTGATACATGAGCAAAAAGTCTGGTTCTGGGTGGTTAGCGAGCATTTGAATGTTTCCCCATTTGCCGAAGTTTTGGGGGGTTTGTTGCCACAGCCAGTCGCTTTGGTTCATGCCTGGGTAGGTGGTGATTGTGCCGATGATTTTTGGGTTCATATCTAATAATAAATCGGGTTTTTGCGTGTGGGCGGGGCGGGTTTATGAGATTATTAATTTTAGGCGATGATTGTTGGTAAAACCCGCCCTTACGGATTTTTAAATTATCGGATATCGCACTTGGTCATCTACATAACCCATAATTTTCTGTATCCTATTTTCCCAGGAAAATTGCTTGACAAAATTCAATGTTTCTGCATAAGGTTCGATTTTCCTCGGATATTTTGTTAAACAATCTCGAATGCTTTGCGCGAACTGGTGCGGGTTATCCGGTTCGCACCAAGTTGCTGCTATATTTCCCGATTTAAATTCCATTAAAGATGCAATCTCCGTCGCTACAATCGGAGTTCCCGATGCCATGTAATCAAAGAATTTTAAAGGAGATGTGAATGTCGCGGCCTCTGTCAAACAGTGCGGGTGAGTCAAAACATCGGCTGCTTGCAGCAAGCTAGCCAGTTGATTTTGAGGGAGGTAGCCGAGAAATTTAATGTTGTTAACTTGCTTAGATTTTGCTAACTGCTGGTAGGCTGTTACTTGGGATGGATCACCGCCCGCGATCGCAAATTGAACCAGCGGCAATTCCTTAGCCACATCCACCAACATATCGACACCTTTAAACGGGTAAAGTCCGCCTGCATAAACTGCTAAATGCTGCCTGTCATCTTCTAATAATTGCTGTCGCCAATTCTGGGCGGCTTCTGTTTGTCTGGCCAAAAACAAATGATTGAAACCGTTGTGCAGGGTAATTACTTTTTCCGGCGGCATCCCATTCAAAATCATGCTGTCTCGCACTGTATCGGCAACAGTTACAGCAATTTGAAATAGAGAATTGCGGACAATTTCTGATTCAAATTGCTTGTTTTCATGGTGGTGCTGTTCGTAGATAGCGGGAATTCCCTTTTTAACTGCTGCTTTGACAAAGTTCCAGTCGCGGGTGTGGACAAGTTGAGTCGATTTAAGCAGGTGAATCGGTAAATAGTATTTGGATACTATTGTACTCGAACTCGTCCACTTGCTGTCCCAACGGTCGATCGGCCACGGCATCGGTAAATCTGCTACTTTTAATTTATCTTGAATATTGTAAATTTGGGCAAGTTTGTCATCGGGTTTCCTGGGTTGAAAAGGAAAAAGCAAATCAACCGGATTCAAAGCACTCCAGCCTTTACGGAGGTATACCAAAACTGCTGGATAACCTAGGTTTGCTGCGGCATTGGCAGAGTGAGCAACTTGAACTAAGCTCGCTACATTGGGTTGCGGCAAGATATTTCTGGTAAAAAATACATAATATTTGGACATGGTAATTAGTAATGGGTAATTGTTGACTGGGCAGACTGTTGACTAATGACTACTGACTGCTGCCAACTGCCAACCGCCCACTGACTACTTTTTAACAGCCTGACGCTTAATAGTGTTTTCTATAAATTCTAAAGTAGTGAAAATATTAGCCGCAGAATGAAATGATTCTCGGATTAACTCGTCTCTTTCTTCGGGAGAGTCTACCATTTCATCTACTAGCATTTTGAGGTAAGCTATCATGGGAGTCAGGCGAGTGCGAATTTCGTAAGAACCTCTAATTAGAGCTTCATCGCGAGCGGTTTCTTCGGCAAATTGCACTGAATACAAGCGAGTGTAGTAACCTCCTTTTGCTAGCAATTCTTCGTGGGAGCCCATTTCTACTACTTGTCCGCGATCGATCACGGCGATTTTGTTGGCTTTTTGGACTGTGGAGAGGCGGTGGGCGATGACTAAGGTTGTGCGATCGCAACTCAATTTCTCGATCGCCGCTTGCACGTACCTTTCCGAAACCGTATCCAGCGAACTCGTTGCCTCATCTAAAATTAAGATTTCCGGGTTTTGCAGCAGGGCTCTAGCAATTGAAATTCTCTGACGCTGCCCTCCCGATAAGATCACGCCCCGATCGCCAATTTGAGTCTCCAACCCATCCGGCAATAGTTGGATAAACTCGTAAGCATTCGCTCCCTTCGCCGCTTCCACAATTTCTTCCTCAGTCGCTTGGGGTCTAGCATAAGCAATATTTTCGCGCACTGAAGCATTAAATAAAAACGTATCTTGGCTAACAATACCCATCGCTTGTCTGAGACTTTTCAGATCAAATTCGCGCAAATCCCTGCCATCGATCGAGATATGACCTTCAGTAGGATCGTAAAATCTCGGCAGTAAATCTGCCAAAGTTGACTTGCCAGAACCCGAAGTTCCTACCAAAGCCAAAGTAGTGCCGTGAGGTAGAAATAAATCAATTCCTTGTAAAACTAAATTTTTGTGGTTAGGATAACTAAAAGATATTTTATTAAAATGAATTCCCGATTGCAAATGAGTGTAAGGCACAGAACCGTTCAGCATAAATGGCTTGTCCTCGCACCTCAAAAAATCATTAACCACTTCTACACTAGCAGACGTATTTGCAAATTGACTGCGCCCGCTATTCAACTGAGAAATTAAAGGAATCAGCCGAAAAAGTACCAATAAATAGGTTAATAAAATTGTAGAAATAGACTCTATCTGATTTGCAAATATTGTGCGACCTATAAATACAATCAAAATTATAACTATTAAATTAACAACTTCGTTAATTGGGGCGATCGCCGCATAATTTACCTGAGCCTGAAAATCCGCTTCTTCTCGCCTTTGAATTAAATGCTTGATCCGCTCATACTCCCTTTCCTCGTTCCCCGTTGACTTGACAAGCCGAATCCCAGTAATCGTTTCCAGCACCCTCACCGAATAATCTTTCGACATTTCAGAAAGCAGGTAGCCAAAATGCTTGGAACGGTTAATAATATATTGATTTGTCCAAGCAACTAACGACAGCAAAACTGTAGCTGTCACCGTCAGTTTCCACGAAAGAGAAAGCAGCAGACTCACAAACACCAAAACAGTGATGGAGGTAGTAAACATTGCGATCGCCGTACCAACTGCACTCGCAGTCCGACCAATCTCTCCGCCCAATCTATTAATCAAATCCCCCACTTTAGTTTTAGAGTAAAAATCTAGATCTACTTCTAACAACAACCGCAAACCTGCTTCTCGCAAATCAAAAGTCAGAGATCGCGTCAGAGAAGTAGCTACTAAAGTATTGATATAACTGGCAACATTTTTTAAAAAAATTGCTAAAACAATCGCCCCGGTCATCAACATTAAACGCTGATTTCCGGGCATTCCCTCAAAGGGATACATCAAAGTTTTAATGAGAGGTGGAGCACCACGCAACTCGATAGCTTCCTCTACAAAACTTAAAAGCACTGGTACAATCAAAGTAGTGCTGATACCGTTGAATAAAGCGCCAGAAAAGCCCAGCATCACAGTTAATAGAATCCTGCCGGGATATCGTCTGGCAAATTTTAGGAGTAGCTTATTGGCAGACATGAAGCATTCCCAGCTAAACAGTACGGCATCTCAAAATATTCTTTAATAACAGCCAGTTTTTCTTCCTCCCGCGAGTTGTTTTAAAATAACATTTACATACCTGCGATTATATCTGAAAGTATCGGTTTCATTGCTTGAATACTATATTTTTTAACACATATTTCCCGAGCTTTCATTCCTTGTAAATTAGCCGCTGTCAAATTTTGAAATATCCATTGAATTTTTTGTGAAATTTGAGCGGGAGAACTCGGATCGACTAAATAACCCGTTCCCCCTAAAATGGCTGGAATATCCCCCACTCGCGTAGACAAAACAGGCTTAGCCATTGCCATGCCATCTGTCAGCTTGAGTGGAAACTGAGCCACGGCTGTGAGAGTTTCTCGCTGAGGAACAACGACAACATGAGCCGCCGCTACAACCGACGGCATCGTCTCGACGGGAAACCTTGGCAGTTTAACAATCCAACGCCCCCAGCGTTTCACAAGTTTATCATCATAATCATCATAAGGACTTCCGCCGACGATAACTAATTTTAAATCGGGTTCATTTAACTGTTCGAGGGCCATCAAAACATCCTCTACGCCTTTATGAGGTCGCGGTGCCCCCGGAAACATCAGAACTCTATACCCGGACAAGCCGTAACACTGTCTGCTCAATTCAGGATTGTATTTCGCAGGGTCGAACATTGCAGTATCCTTGCCATTAGGCAAATATACACCACCAAAACGCTGTTTTAAAAACTCTGTATCAACGGTGACTGCATCCGCACGGTGAATGAGACTTTCCATCCACTTGAGATAGAGCGGATTATCTGGTTCTCTCAATTGACCATTGTGTTTAAAAATATCTCGATAAAGTTGTTTAAAAGATGGACGGTATTTCCATTCATCTCCGCCGTACCAGCTCAGTTCCCAGTCGTCTATATCTAAAATTATAAAGTGGCGACTCGCCAGTTTTTTTAGCAGTGATAACCCAAAGCTTGTAGGTTTAGGTTTGACTGCATAAATAATATCCCCATCTATTTTTTTCCAAAGTTTTTGAGCATCCATTAAAAACCCCGGATAATTTTTACCCGGTATCGCACGTACCGGGATGTCTCTGGGAGGATTAGCATACAATTCCTTGCCAAACTGAAATCCAACAACTTCTACATCACATTTAAGCTCTATTAAGACTTGAGCTAAGAGAAAAGCACGAATTGCCCCTCCTCCTGACAAATCGCTTACTACTAATGAAACTTTCACTGAGTATTTTGTTTAAAACATTTGTTTGATTTTCCTGCTTAACCCAGCTTTTGTCAAGGCGGTGGGGACTGACACGCTCCAGACCCAAGAAACCGGGTTTTTAACCACGGGAAATGGCCGCAACTAAGTATTTTGGTAAAAAAAACAGTGAGGCATCCAGGACTGTTATTCAAGCCAGCAATACTTATTCTAAATAAATTTTTGGATATGTTGAGGCTAATGTTTTTAAATAGTTGGCTGAATTTTGTTGTTTTTGATGCAGTTTTTCAACAAAATTTAATTATTTTAAACGCCAGGGATTGTTAAGTTGATTTGGTAAAAATATTTTAGCCGTGCGATCGACTATTCTAGTAAAGAGCGATCGCGTCACGTTCTTCGCGTACTGAGGGCGGTAAGGATAAGTGCAGTGTATTACTTTAATGGGTTGGTCGATCGCATAAACATCTTTCCACTTATCCAAGTAGTTGTAAACCGGGGACAAAGTTGTCATTTTCGGTTTCACCGATTCAACAGCCGCCGCAAAAGCTCCCTGGTCTTTTAACTGTAGCACATTTTGATATGCAACTACCCTATCGAAATATTTCTTAAAGTTTGTGAACAATTCCTGAGTTTTACTGCTTTTCGTAAAAGCGATAAATCCGCTATTGTATTGAATGCTATTTTCATTTAGCGGCAACCCGACCGACTGCAAAGTTGACAGAATATCCTGCTTGACTCTTAATAAATTTGCTGCTTTAGCAATGGCAGGCTGCACGTCTTCTGTTACCAGCAAATCTACTTCATCAACATAGTCAAAAACTTCATATATTGGCGATAGCAAACAAATATCGCAGTCCAGATAAATAGTTTTCTCAAAAGGAGATTCTTGATACAAAGTCAGCTTAGCTTGTCGCGATGCTAAAACAGGATTTTCATGTTTCGGTGCGGCCTGCAATCTCACATTTCCGAACACCAAAAGTAAGGGATATAAAAATCGCGGGACTCTATCTATTAAAATAATAATTGGTTCGCGGTGAAACTTCCTGACTGAAGCTAGAAAATGTATGCAGTCTTGAAATGAGTACAATCCAATTAAAATGGTGATAAATCCTCTATCCATATCTTTCCTCTAACGATAGTAAAAATCGAAATTTAATAAGGCAATTAACTGTGTTTTTAATAACCGATAGAGGTATTGCCAATGCTCAAACTGCAATTTATCCCCAACTTTATCCCAAAAGGTTCTTACTTGATTTTTTTGCCAGTCCCAATGAGCAAAAGAATGCTCCATAATTTGAGCGAGTTCCTGCCACCCGTCATTACTAATATTCCACCCAACTTTAGCAGTTGCTAACCCAATGGGATTACCGTCTTTTGTTTTGACTTTTTGCACTTCAAAAAATCTTCCAATCTTTCCCCATTCTTGAATAAACTGAATTTCTTTCCCATTGTCTCTCGCAATTACGAACAAATTTTCTTGAACAAAACTTACCTTTTTTAAGGGTATTTCTAGCTTTTTTGCTAATTTATGAATTGCCTCTTTTCTCCCCGGCAATGATTGATTTGGTGGATGTTCTAGAATGGGAATAAACCCTTTACAAGTAATTCCTGACATCCATTCTCTCTCGGGTACTTTTCCTATGATTCTTGTATCTGCATCCACAAAGATTGTCACTCGGCAGAATTCTAAGGCTTTTTTTAGTGCAAATCGTTTATCATTATAACAATAATCTACACCTTCGCGACTTTTTTTAAAGGCGAAAACATTCGTCAAATTCTGAAAGTCATTTGGGTAGTCAGTACAAACAACTAGCATCGTCCCTAGAGAATGAGTTTCTAAGTCTGCTGCTAGTTGTTTGGCTAATTCGCGATACTTTTTCCCAAAAGCTAAGGTGCAAAAACAAAAATATTTCTGACTGTTTAACATTACTTTCGAGTCAATTTTTGCACTTGTTTTATTTGAGTTTATGCTAACTGTGACGCTTTTGATGCCACTGCCAAGCATGGGAGATAATATCCTTGATGTCTGGATATTCAGGAGACCAACCCAAGGTTTCGATCGCCTTTTTGCTGCTACCAACTAAAGCAGGAGGGTCGCCCGGACGCCGATCGCACTCAACAGCCTTAATCTCTTTTCCCGTCACTTGGCGAGCCGTTTCTATCACCTCTTTCACAGAAAACCCGCCGCCGTTGCCCAAATTAAAGAAATCAGATTTGCCACCATTGAGCAAATATTCTAATCCCAAAATGTGAGCCGAAGCCAAATCGTTAACGTGAATGTAATCCCGAATGCAAGTACCGTCGGGAGTATCGTAATCCGTGCCAAAAATCGCGATCGAATCTCGTTTCCCCAAAGCAGCGAACAACACCAGCGGAATTAAGTGAGTTTCGGGATTGTGATCCTCTCCTACCAACCCGTTCGGATCGGCCCCAGCCGCGTTAAAATAGCGAAAACAAACAGACTTGAAATCGTACGCAGCGTCAAAATCAGACAAAATCCGTTCTACCATTAACTTAGTAGCACCGTAGGGATTGATCGGATTTTGCGGGTGGTCTTCTGTGAGCGGGATTTTCTGCGGTACGCCGTAAGTCGCGCAAGTAGAAGAAAACACCAATTTATTCACCCCAGCACCAATCATTGCTTCCAAAAGCGTAATAGTGCCGATGACATTGTTGCGGTAATATTTAGCTGGGTCGGTAACAGATTCGCCCACGTAAGCGTATGCCGAAAAGTGCATTACCGCAGCAATTTTGTGCTTAGCGAACAGGTTATCGAGAAGAGTGCGATCGCTCGTATCGCCAACTACCAACTCGACCTGCAAAGCCCGATCTACTATATCTCTGTGACCGTAAACTAAATTATCCAAAATCACCACACCGTAACCGGCGTTTTTCAGCGCTAATACCGCGTGAGAGCCAATATATCCAGCTCCACCCGTCACCAAAATAGTTTGTTTTTCTGCACTCATTTTCTTCTGCCTGTTTTTGTAGCTGGGATTGCCAAGAGCCGTGTTAATTTGAGACTTGCACATCTGACCCTTTCACACTCGGCGTGAGCCGGAGGATTCAAGCGAAATATATAGGCTTTGCTGTGCGGGACGATCGCACTCCTAAAAAAACGCTTGTTACACTCCAGATAGATGCTGACGGAGCAAGTCTTCTGTTCAATCGATAAACTTGAGGCGACTAATTTGCAGATAATCAAATATCCGATTGATTTGATGTCGATCCTCTTCTGAAATCTTATCATCTGAGAGGATAGCAGAAGTCAAAACTAAATGTTCCCGGCGAGATATTTTGCCAGACCCTACAATCCGATCGACCATTTGAGAAATTGTTAAGTTCGATTTGTTCTGAGATGTTCGCATTTATTCGATCGCTTTTATGTCACAATAGTTAAACGGGATTGCTGTTTTTTACCCAAAACCAAAAATCGTGCGTACCACACTGTAACTAAATTTGCTCAACAGCAGAAATAAGGTATCAGAGTTTTACTTCCAAAGGTAGATGTGCGGATTTAATAAGTCTGCATTTAGCCTTCGGATAGCGTTCAGACTAAGTTTAATTATATAATATTTTTCCTAGAGAGGCAGTTTTCTATGCAGGTTTATCGGCTTCCCGTACTGTCCGACAATTACATTTTCTTGCTGCACGACCCCGATCGCCACACAGCAGCCGTCGTCGATCCAGCGCAAGCAGAGCCGGTCTTGCAGCAACTGATCTCGCTGGGAGCGGAATTAACAGCAATTTTCAACACGCACCACCACAGCGACCACGTAGGCGGCAACCAGCAACTGATCGATCGCTTTCCCCAAATTAAAGTTTACGGCGGCGCAGAAGACCGAGGCAGAATACCCGGACAGCAAGTGTTTTTACAAGCGGGCGATCGCGTTGAATTTGCTGGCAGAACCGCCGAAATCTTCTTCGTACCCGGCCACACAAAAGCTCACATAGCCTACTATTTCCCCCCCAGCAACCCCAGCGAAACCGGCGAATTGTTCTGCGGCGACACCTTATTTGCCGGAGGCTGCGGCAGACTATTTGAAGGCACTCCCGCCCAAATGTTAGCCTCTCTGGGACAACTGCGAAACTTGCCCGACAGTACCAGAGTTTGGTGCGCCCACGAATACACGCTGAACAATCTGCAATTTGCCTTGAGTGTGGACGGCGACAATCCCGATCTGCAGCAGCGCTGGGGCGAAGTCAAAGAAGCGCGCAGTCGATCGCAACCTACAATACCATCATCGATCGGCCTCGAAAAAAGCACAAACCCATTTTTGCGCTGGGATTTTCCCAACATCCAATCAGCCGCCAACACCCGCGATCCAGTGCAAACCTTCGCTCGATTGCGCGGCATGAAAGACCAATTTTGACATATCTTCAGTATCGTGGCTTTTCCATACTTGCTCGGATTTGAAACAGCCCGAAAATTGCCCGTAGCCTGTGCTGAATCTCGCAACTGGTTAAGACGTGGGATTCTACTCTAAAATAAATGGTTTAGCTCTAGATATTTCAGCAGGACGATCCACATCCCTCTTAGGTTTGAATTGTCACCCTGATTAAATCAAAAGTTCCTCTGGTTATTTCCCTATTATTGATGAGCGCGATTGGCTTGGTCAAAAGTAAAACGAGCGTTGTTAGAAACCGATGCAAAATCCACGCAATACTGAACTCCAACCGAAAATCGACCCCTCTGTTTCAACGGATTCTAACAAACCGCTCTACCCAGGCGCGCCTTCGCCAACAGATGTAGGGATGCTTCTGCAATTAGCAGATGGTAGCATTCAGGGGTGCAATTCTCACGCCCAGGAGCTGTTGGGGATGACAGCACAACAGATGCAGGGCTGCACTTCAATCAACAGTCTGCGGCAGACTGTGCGTGAAGATGGCTCGGATTTTCCCGGCGAGACTCATCCGGCGATGGTGGCGCTGCAAACCGGGCAACCATGCTCAAATGTCATCATGGGCTTTTATCAGCCACATGGAAAATTGATTTGGTTGATGCTCAATTCTCAACCTTTATTTCAGGGAGATCGATCAACTCCCTATGCGGTAGTAACAACCTTCACGGAACTCGCTCAACAAAAGCCCGAACCAGTCACTCACGCGCCCGCGCAACAACTGTCAGACACCCTCGAAAGTATTTCGGACGGGTTCTTTGCTTTGGATCGAGACTGGCGATTTACCTACCTCAATTTGCAAGCGGCGCGGTGGCTGAATCGACTCCCGCAAGAGGTGATTGGCAACACTATTTGGGAAGAGTTTCCCGAAGCTGTGGGCAGTTTGTTCGAGCAAGAATATCGCCACGCCGCCACCTTCCAAGTTACGGTTAGTTTTGAATCTTTTTATCCACCGCTCAATGCTTGGTATGCGGTACGAGCCTATCCGATCGCATCGGGACTTGCCGTTTATTTTCAAGATGTCACCGAGCAGAAGGCGGCGAAGGCTGCTTTTATTAAACAAGCGCAAACGGTGCAGCAACAACTAGCAGAAATCGAGGCGATTTATGCTAGTGCGCCGATCGGACTTTGCTTCCTTGATACTGAGTTGCGGTTTGTCCGCCTCAACGATCGGCTAGCAGAAATTAACCGAGTTCCAGCCGCCGCCCACATCGGTAAAACATTGCGCGAAATCTTGCCCGAAATGGCAGATGATTTAGAGCCGCTTTACCGAGAAGTTATTGAAACTAAAGTTCCACTCCAACAGCTCGAAGTTCGCAGGACTAACTCAGCACAGCGGGGACTAGAACAGGATTGGCTGTTGAGTCTCTATCCACTGAGGGCCGAGGACGATCGCGTGCTGGGCGTGAATGTGACGGTGCATGAAATTACCGATCGCAAAGCTACCCAAAAAGAAATTCAACGGCTCAACCAAGAACTAGAGCGACGACTTAATGAACTGCAATCGATACTTGATGCTGTACCCGTCGGTATTACGATCGCTGACGATCCAGAGTGTAAAGTAATTCGCGCTAACCGATTTGCCCAGTCGATGTTGATAGTGCCGCCCGATACCAATGTTTCTGGAACCGGAGAGCAAGCCGCAGCCCTTCCGTTTAGACGATTCCGCAACGGAGAGGAAATTCCGGGAGAACTACTGCCAATGCAACTAGCTGCAGCTTCCGGCGTCGAAGTGCGAGATGTGGAAATTCAAATGGTGCGATCGGACGGGGCGGCCTTTGATTGGTTGGTGAATGCGGTGCCGTTATTTGACGAGCAGGGCGCAGTTCGTGGCTGTGTGGCGGCCTTTATGGATATTAGCGATCGCAAACAAGCTCTTGCTGCTTTGCACCGTTCCGAGGAACGCTATCGCACTTTGTTTGAGTCCCTAGACGAAGGTTTTTGCGTCATCGAAATGCTGTTTGACGACAACGACAAGCCGATCGATTACCGCTTTTTGGAAGTCAATCCTGCCTTTGTGAAACAAACCGGACTCGAACAAGCTGCGGGTAAAACGATGCGACAGCTCGTTCCAGATCACGAAAATTATTGGTTTGAGGTGTACGGCAAAGTCGCGCTCACGGGGGAACCCTTGCGCTTTGAGCACCGCTCGGAACCCATGAACCGCTGGTTTGATGTTTCGGCGTTCCGCACTCCTGAGCCGCACAGCCGCAAAGTCGCCATACTTTTCAAAGACATCAGCGATCGCAAACAGTCAGAGAATCTCCTGCGGCAACAGGAAGAACAACTGCGGCTGTTCGTCAAACATTCGCCTGCGGGGGTGGCGATGTTTGACCGCCAGATGCGGTATATGCTGGTGAGCGACCGCTGGCTATCAAGTTATGGGATCGGTGCTAAAAACATTGTGGGCCGATCGCACTACGACATATTTCCCAATTTGCCCGATCGTTTGAAACAAATCCACCAGCGCTGTCTGGCGGGATCAGTCGAAATCTGCCAAGAAGATCAGTTTCTCCGCCCTGATGGCTTACTCGACTGGGTGCGCTGGGAAATTCATCCTTGGCGAACCAACGCCAATGAGATTGGCGGCATCATGATTTTTTGCGAAATCATCACCGAGCGCAAAAACGCTGAACTCGCCGCGGGCGCGGCCTCCCAGCAAGTCAGCAATATTATAGAAAGTATTACCGATGCCTTTATGGCGATCGATGCACAATGGCGCTATACCTACGTTAATGCCACAGCAGAAAAACTGCTTTCTCGATCGAGAAACGACTTGCTAGGTCGATCGATCTGGGAGCTATTCCCCGCCGAGAAAGAATCGAATTCGATGCTATATCAAGAATTTCATCGAGTCGTTAGCGAGCAAGTTTCTGCCAAGTTTGAAGAGTTTTCGCCTTCACTCCAAATGTATATAGAAGTGAGCGCCTATCCAGCGGCCGAAGGACTTACGGTTTATTGGAGCGATATTAGCGATCGCAAACGCACTGAAGAAGAACTGCGGCAAAAAAATGCGATTTTGAACGTAATTAACGAGTCAGCACCCACGCCAATTTTTGTCAAAAATCGAGAAGGACAGATTATTTATGCAAATCCAGCCACGCTGGAAATAATGGGCAGACCTGCTTCTGAAGTAATTGGTGGTCGCGATATCGATTTATACCCAGTAGTAGAACTTGCAGCCAGAGTCACGGAAAACGATCGGCGCATTATGGAATCTGGTCAAACAGAAGTCCTCGAAGAATCTCACGATGGCATTCGGACATTTCTGGTAATGAAAGCTCCCTACCGCAATCCGGCGGGAGAAGTCATCGGCTTGATTGGCATCTCCAGCGACATCACAAATCGCAAACAAGCAGAAGTCGCCATGCAAGAACAAACTAAGTTATTGCAAGTAATTATTAACAGCATAGGGGATGGTTTGATTTTGGCCAACCAACAAGGGGAGTTGGTATTGTTTAACCGAGCCGCCGTGGGGATATTCGGTCTGCTATCGAATGAAAAATCTCATGAGGAATGGTCGAGCACCTACGGGCTATTTATGACTGACAAAAAAACCCTCTTTCCCGACGCTGAACTACCTCTAGCCAAAGCAATAAAAGGTGAATATGTCAATGATGTAGAGGTATTTGTCCGCCGCGAAGATTCCCAAGGTCGCTGGATCAGTATCAGCGGTTATCCAGTAGTTGATGCTAGCAGCGAAATCAAAGGCGGAGTGATTGTCTGTCGGGATATCACAGAACGCAAACAAGCAGAAGCAGCGCTGCAAGAAAGCGAAGAACGATTCCGCAATATGGCTAACAACGCTCCTTTTATGGTATGGGTAACAGACTCCACAGGCTATTGCACTTTCCTGAGTGAAAGCTGGTATGAATTCACGGGTCAAACGGAGGAAACTGGTTTGGGATTCGGTTGGGTAAACGCGGCACATCCAGAAGACCGAGAACAGGTCAAACAAGCATTTTTGACCGCCAACGAACGCCAGGAACCTTACCGCGTAGAATTTCGCGTCGGGCGCAAGGATGGCGGATACTCTTGGGCGATCGATGCGGCTGCTCCCAGATTTTCCGAAAGCGGACAATTTGAAGGTTATATCGGCTCTGTTATCGACATTACAGACCGCAAACAAGTGGAAACCGAGCGCGATATGGTTCTGCAATTAGAACAAACTGCTCGCGCGGAAGCCGAGCGAGCTAACCGCATTAAAGACGAGTTTCTGGCGGTGCTTTCTCACGAGTTGCGATCGCCCCTGAATCCGATTTTAGGCTGGTCGCAATTGCTCGTCGGCGGCAAGTTGAGTGCAGCTAAAACCGCCAAGGCCTTTGAGACGATCGAGCGTAACGCCAGACTACAATCTCAATTAATCGAAGACTTGCTTGATGTGTCTCGGATTCTGCAAGGGAAACTCACATTGAATGTTGCTCCGGTGAATCTGGCAACCATTATTCCGTCTGCCGTGGAAACCGTGCAATTAGCAGCCGAAGCTAAAAAAATTCAAATCCAAATAATCTTAAATCCCGATGTCGGGAAAGTTGTCGGCGATACAAGTCGCTTGCAGCAAGTTGTGTGGAATTTGTTATCAAACGCGGTTAAATTCACGCCCGAAGGCGGCCGAGTTGAAGTTCGATTAGCGCAAATCGAAGGCAAAGCTCAAATTAAAGTCACGGACACGGGTAAAGGCATTCTTCCCGATTTCTTGCCTTATGTTTTCGACCATTTTCGACAAGAAGACGGCGCTACAACTCGCAAATTTGGCGGCTTGGGATTGGGATTGGCGATCGTCCGCCAACTGATCGAACTTCACGGGGGAACGGTGTTTGCAGAAAGCGCCGGAGAAGGTCAAGGAGCGACGTTTACGGTTAGATTACCGCTATTAAATGATGATTCTAGAAGGCAGGAGGAGGAAGAACCTCATGGGGCTGCTAGTCCCGATCTCTCATCCTTCCCGCTAGCAGGATTGAGAATTTTGGTGGTAGATGATGAACTCGACTCGCGAGATTTTGTCGCTTTCGTGCTTGAGGAAGCGGGTGCAGAGGTGATTTCCCTGTCATCTGCTGCTGAGGCGTTACAGTCGATCGAACAAACTGCACCGGATTTGCTCATCAGCGACATCGGAATGCCGCAGATGGACGGATATATGTTGATAAATCGCATCCGCACTCAGCTTGCGCCTGAGTATCGGCAGTTGTTGGCGATCGCCTTAACGGCCTATGCTGGAGAAGCGAACGAGCGCCAAGTTTTGCAAGCCGGATTTGACAAACACTTAGCCAAGCCGATCGATCCGACCCTGTTAGTTGCTACTGTAGCGCGAGCGATCGTCGCCAAGCGCCTTGAAAATAAAGCCTGAGTTCTCGGTAAGACATGGCAAGTTAGTGGATTTTGCTCATTACAGCACCCTCGTTTTGCGTAATTTCAAACTGAATTTGCCCGTTAAAAATATTATCCCTGTTTCTTCCCTCGAACCTCGAATCTCGAACCTCGAATCTCAACATCCATCCGTTAAATCCTTTACATCCGTTACATCCCGTACATTGCTCGTTGCCGAATTGCCTTCTCCCTTGCGATCGCCCCTCAAACTTCGCTATTATAAAAAGTTGCAGTTAAAACCCCACAACCCACGATCATGGCCAAGCGCGTTCAATTAGTTTTAAATAAAGATGTCAGCAAACTCGGCAAAGCTGGCGACGTAGTAGAAGTAGCCCCCGGCTACGCCCGCAACTACCTAGTACCCCAAGGAATGGGATTTAGAGCCACTCCAGGCATTCTCAAGCAAGCAGAGCGCCGCCGTGAAGAAGAAAGACTGCGCCAGCTAGAGCTCAAGCAGCAAGCTGAAGTCCGCAAAACCGCCCTCCAATCGGCTGGGCCTTTCATCATCTCCAAGCAAGTTGGCGAAGCAGACGCGATTTTTGGTACTGTTACCAACCAAGAAGTAGCAGAACTGATTTTCAACTCTACCAGTCAAGAAGTCGATCGGCGCGGCATCACCCTACCCGAAATTCGCCAAACTGGTACATACAAAGCTGAAATCAAACTACACGCAGAAGTTACCGCTGAAGTTGATATTCAAGTTGTTCCGATGTAATTGTTAGTCATCAGTCATCAGTGATCAGTCATTAGTTGTTAGTCATTAGTAATTAGCTAACAACTAAGCACTGAGTACCGCTAACGAGGAAGTGAGTAACGCTAACTAAGGACTGAGGACTGCTAACTGGCAGATTTAAAACTGAAGACTAATCACTGGGAACTAATAACTATAGGGTTTACGCAAAAAATAGTTTAATGCGCTATAGGTAGGAATAAGGTGCGCTCATAAGCACCCTACAGATAGAGTTGGTGCGTAAGTTCTAAACTAATGACTAATAACTAATGACCAATGACTAATGATTGAGAACTATTGACTAATGAGCGATTTGATGCCGACAAATATAGAGGCAGAAGAAGCAATTTTGGGCGGGATTTTAATTGACCCCGAAGCTATTTCCCGAATTGCCGAACTTCTGCGGCCGGAGTTTTTTGCCATCACCGCTCATCAAGTCATTTATCGATCGGCATTAGGGCTATTTTTACAGGGTCAACCTACCGATTTAATGACGGTAACAACTGCGCTAACCGACCGCAACCAGTTAGAGCAAGTAGGAGGACTAACTAAATTAGCACAATTAGTCGATCGTACAGTTTCTGCAGTCAACATCGACCAATATGCAGTTTTAGTTGAAGACAAATATCAGCGTCGCAAATTAATCGAAGCTGGCAACAACATAGTACAATTAGGCTACGAGACGGCAACACCACTAGAAACAGTCTTAGACCGCGCCGAACAAGAAATTTTCAGCATAACTCAAGAACGCCCGCAACAGGATTTAGTGTCGATCGGCGAAACGCTAAACCAAACATTTCAAGACCTAGAAAATCGCAATGAAGGTCTCACGCTTCCCGGCATTCCCTGCGGTTTCTATGACTTAGATGCTATGACAGGAGGCTTTCAGCGATCGGATTTAATCATCGTTGCGGCTAGACCGGCGATGGGGAAGACGGCTTTCTGTACCAACATCGCCCACCACATCGCCGCCGGACTGCAGAAATTGCCGGTTGCCGTTTTCAGCTTAGAAATGTCGAAAGAACAGCTAGTGCAGCGTATCCTGTCCAGCGAAGCCAAAATAGAAAGTAACCGGTTGCGATCGGGTAGAATCAGTCAAAACGAATGGGAACCAATCAGTACAGCCATTGGCAATTTATCAGAACTGCCACTATTTATTGACGATACTCCCAATATTACCGTCACAGAAATACGATCGAAAGTCCGCCGCCTCCAAGCAGAACAAGGCGGAACACTAGGATTAGTCTTGCTAGATTACCTGCAATTAATGGAAGGTAGCAGCGACAACCGCGTGCAAGAACTATCTCGAATTACCAGAAGTCTTAAAGGTTTAGCCCGAGAACTCAACGTGCCGATTATTGCCTTATCTCAGTTGAGTCGGGGTGTGGAAGCAAGGACAAACAAGCGGCCGATGATGTCTGATTTGAGAGAAAGTGGCTGCTTAACAGGTGATAGTTTGGTAATGCTAGCAGATACTGGTGTGCGCGTACCCATTCGTGAATTAGTAGGAAAATCTGGCTTCACAGTTTGGGCGCTCAATGAAGCCACCATGCAGTTAGAAAAAGCCGTTGTTAGCAATGCGTTTGCTACAGGTGTTAAGCCTCTACTACGACTGCAAACTCGTTTGGGACGAGCAATTAGAGCCACGGGCAATCATAAGTTCTTAACCATTCACGGCTGGCGACGATTGGACGAGTTAAAAATAGGCGATCGCATTGCCCTACCTAGATACGTATCAAGTTCCTTCATCCAATCGATGGACAATGCCGAAATAGCCTTGCTAGGACACATGATTGGAGACGGATGTACTCTACCTCGACACGTTATTCAATACACTACTCGAGAGGAAGATTTAGCGAATACAGTTGCAAATCTTGCAATAGAAGTCTTTGGAGAGCGAATCATACCTCGTATTTGTAAAGAACGTGATTGGTATCAAGTTTATCTTCCTGCTGCCTATCATCTCACACATAATGTGAGGAATCCTGTAACTGAATGGCTAGATGCTTTAGGTGTTTTTGGTCTGCGTTCGTACCAGAAATTTGTCCCTAATCAAATATTTGAGCAGCCTCAAGAAGCAATAGCTTTATTTTTACGCCATCTTTGGTGTACTGATGGTTGCATAAAAACAGGTAGGGGTAAATGTCATTACCCTAGTGTTTACTATGCTTCCAGTAGTGAAAAATTGGCAAGAGATGTTCAGTCACTGTTACTCAGACTTGGTATCAATGCCCGCTTATTTTTAAGCCCCCAGCTAGGGAAAGGGCGAGATCAACTTCAAGTTTGGGTTACTGGAAGACCTGATTTAGATAAGTTTATTCAGTTGATTGGTGCAGTAGGTAACTACAAACAGCAAGCTCTGACAGAAATTGCAGAATACATTGAAATTCGTTCTAGCAATACTAATAGAGATGTCATACCCCGTGATGTGTGGAAAATGTATGCTGTTCCTGCTATGCAGCAATTTGGTTTAACTACACGCCAGATGCAAGTACAGCTTGGCAACTTATATTGTGGTACAACCCTTTACAAACACAATCTCGGTCGGGAACGAGCATTGAGAGTAGCTACAATTGTTAAATCTGATGAACTTTCCCTATTATCGAAGAGCGATATTTACTGGGATGAAATCGCCTCAATAGAAGTTGATGGCGAAGCAGAGGTTTACGATTTAACCGTGCCTGCACTGCATAATTTTGTCGCTAATGACATCATAGTTCATAATAGTATCGAGCAAGACGCAGATTTAGTAATTATGCTCTACCGTGATGAATATTACAACCCTGATTCGCCCGATCGCGGAATTGCAGAAGTAATTATTACCAAACACAGAAACGGCCCCACAGGAATCATCAAACTATTATTCGACGCCCAATTTACCTGCTTTCGCAATCTGGCATCTCCGAAGCGATCGTAAATCAACTAGGGCTGATATTATGTCCGTTGAATTGGCAGTCATAAATGTTTGGTCGATTAAGTGGGGGCGGGTTTATAGATATTTTCGTATCGATATGAATGAAAGATTGTTGGTGAAACCTGCCACTACAAATATTGTAGTTATTTACCAAACGCGCTCTTACACAGAAACCCGGTTTCTTAAAAAAACCGGGTTTCTAAACACCGTAAAAGTTTTACGTTGAATTAGATTGAGCTACCTAGCCAGCGATTTTCAACAATTCCACATCAAAAATCAGCGTAGCATTAGGAGGAATCACCCCGCCCGCACCGCGAGCGCCGTAACCGAGTTCAGGGGGAATAATCAACTTGCGGCGCTCTCCAACTTTCATCGTACCGACACCTTCATCCCAACCCTTAATTACTTGACCCACGCCAATTTTGAACTGAAAAGGAGAATTGCGATCGCGCGAACTGTCAAACTTCGTGCCATCCTCCAAAGTTCCAGTGTAGTGCACGACAACCGTCTGCCCGGTTTTTGGAGTCGCCCCATTACCCTCTTTCAATTCAACATATTTCAGACCTGAATCTGTGGTGACAGTTTTCTCAGTATTATCAGTCATGTTATTGCCAGCGATAGTAGCTGGTACCTCCGGTAAAGTAGCATCAGCTACTAGCAAGCTATCTTCTTTCAAAGACGGCGCTGACAAATTCTCAATAGCAGTCTCGGGTAAAAGATTGTTCAATTCGGCGGCAACTGCTTGGGACCCAGAACCGCCCATTTGAGCGACTATCAAAAACACAAAGCAAACCAGCATTACCCCCAAGCTGACTAGAACTCCTCGCAAAATTAATCCTCCTAATACTTTTAACCGCGATATCTCAGATATCTAAGACATCTAGTACAAAAAAAACTACCAATTTTATCGGAATTTTTCCACCAAAAAATGGCAGGTTCCAGATAATTTTAAAGGCAAAAGTATGAAGTCAAAATGTTTGTAATTATACATAAGTGGCTTCTACATAAGTGCCTTTTTGAGCCTTCTGCCTTCGGGTGACAATCTTATCACAAGATAGTAGCGAACCGCGCGACCCGATCGAACTCAGCGCCAGTTACGGTTTTCTAAATCCCGCATCTGACGTTCGAGACGATCGAGCCTTCCCCGCAACTCATCCATTTCGGACTGTCGGGGGACTCCCATATCTTGGAGAATATTCCGCAATTGCCGCTGCAACTGCGTATCCCAATTGCCCTGCTCAGACTTGAGGTGTTCCGTCACGTCATCGACAAAGGTTTTGGCTTGCTCGGGATTGATTTTGCCATCTTTGACCCATTGCTCGCTAGCTTCCTGCAATTTCTCGGCTACCAGAGAGGTAGTACCAATGCCCAGCATTACCAGTTGTTTGAGTAAGTTGCTATTGTTATCCATAGATTTTTCCAGTTGTTTGCCTGTTCATTCCCGATCGGCTCAGGTCGCCTGCTGTCGCTGCGAAACCATCTGTAAACTTAAAGTTACATCAGCGCACATCTACCTTTCTATTTTGGAGCATTCAGCCGCCTGATGGGGAGTCGATCGCGCTAATCGGCGTTCGGAAAACCCGCTAATGAGCCTACCCACCACATTACCCCATCACCCTGCTGTCTATGCCTGATTGCCCCCGCTGTCACCAACCTGTAGACGCCCAAGCCCTCGCCTGTCCACACTGCAAAATCTCCCTCAAAGCTTTCGGTCATCCGGGTATCCCTCTTTATCGATCGAAACCCGAAGAATTTCTGTGTGCTACCTGTATTTATCACGAAGACGACACTTGCAACTACCCGCAGCGTCCCTTTGCCAAAGAATGCACGCTTTATCACGATCGAGCTGAGCCACTTGTGCCACAGACGAGCCGTTACATCAGCGGCGGCTGGCCGCAATCACTCAAAAATTGGTGTCAGCGCCATCTCGTTTGGTTAGCTTTATTAGGTTTAATTATTATTAGCATTGCTCTGTCGATTTAATCGGATTGTACAAAGCGTAGAATAGAGAGATATCTGTTAATCTGGGTTGCTCTATTATTCTCTAAATTATTCATGAGCTACGTATTCGGCATCGATGGCGGCGGCACTAAAACTATCTGCCTTTTAATGGATGACAACCACTTTGTTTTAGGACGGGGTGAAGCAGGGCCGTCTAATTATCAAACCCTGGGAATTGAGACAGCAAAACAATCCATCCAATTGGCGATCGAACGAGCAGTTCTGTCCGCTCAGGTCGAGGCTGTAGGCAATCTCAACATAGAAGCAATTGGTCTGGGACTAGCAGGCGTCGGGCGTCCCAAAGATCGTGAAATAGTGCAATTTGTAGTGCAGAACTTGCAGTTGACGAATACTTTACCAGTAACCCGCTCATTCCTGCCCAGGAATATAGTAATTTGCAGCGACTGCGCGATCGCACTTGCTGGCGGTACAGGTCATCCAGTGGGTATTGCCGTTATTTCCGGAACCGGTTCGATTGTTTTCGGGCAAAACCGTCAAGGGAAAACTAAACGAGTCGGCGGTTGGGGATATATTTTGGGCGATGAAGGCAGCGGATATGACATCGCCCTTGAGGGTTTGCAAGCTGCTTTGAAGTTCTATGACGGACGCGAAGATTTTACCACGCTTGCGGAAAAATTTCAAAAGCATTTAGGCCTCAATAACCTAGAAGAATTGGTAGAAGTCGTTTACGGGCGCGGTTGGGGAGTCAAAGAAATTGCTACTTTAGCGCCGATTGTCGATCAAGCAGCAGCAGAGGGCGATCGCGTCGCTGACGGCATTATCAATAATGCTGTGGCAGAATTAACCTATTCAACAAAAATAGCCATTTCAGCGCTATTTAACCAAACAGAAGAATTTGAAATTGTGATCGTAGGGGGTGTGTGGGGCGGGGAGGCAAATTTTCGGGGTCGGTTTGAAGCGGCCATAAGTGCGATCGCCCCAAAAGCTCAGGTAATTTCGCCCCGATACGAACCAGCTTTCGGTGCTGGATTGTTAGCTTTAAACGCTCTCAACAATTAATTGTTGACTGTTGAGTGTTGACTGCTGACTTTTGACTATCTTCCTTATCTTCCCGATCGCCCCTATCTTGCCGATTTTCTCGATTTTTCCACATTTTCAACTTCTGGATTATCTACCTTATCTTCCCAACTTGTATAATTCCGGGCTGCCATAATCAAAACATCAGATGAATACGAAACGAGAAACAAATTTAGCAGTAGTGCGTTCCTAAGTAAACAAAAACAGCAGCAAGGAGACAATTTATATGATTACTTCTCAAAAATGGCGTTCAGCAACAGCAGCAATCCTCGCACTGGGCATTACAGTTGGAACTAGCGCGCCGCTAGTGGTAGCTACTCCCGCAGAAGCCCAACAACGAATTTCACAATTTGATAGCATCCGAATTCCGTCGGGCAGTGTCATTCCAGTTAGCTATGAAAAAGACAAAATAGTTGTCACCCGCGAAGAAACTGCACCGTTAACTTTAACAGTGGCGCGAGACATCCGCACAGATCAAGGAAGAGTATTAATCCCTGCCGGCAGCCAGATTGTCGGGGAACTACGACCTGTCAGAAGGGGCAATCAAATGGGTACTCAATTTGTTGCCAGAGAGTTAATTGTCAGCCGCCGCCAACGCTATCGGATTGACGGGAATTCTGGGATTATTACCCGAACCGAAAGAGTCCAAAAAGGTGCTGGCGCAGGTTCAGTAGGGCAAGGTGCAGCATTGGGTGCAGCAGCAGCAGCAGCACTAGCAGGGATTACCGGCGACAAAGCGATCGCGACTGAAGAAGTATTAGGAGGCGCTGGAATCGGCGCTTTAGCTGGAGTATTGTTAGGGCGACGCAGCGTTGACGTGATCGTGATTCGCCCGGAACAAGATTTGGCAGTGAGATTGCGATCGGACATCGTACTCCGCTAATATTGGAATCTTCCGATTAATTATTTGCAGTAAAACATTGTCGATCGCTAACTTGTGGGCTCCCGATAATTGGCTAGGCATACTATTAAGGTTGTGCCTAGCCATGTTTGTTGGCGGCATTATTGGATGGGAGCGCCAACTCCGGCACAAACCAGCGGGATTGAGAACTCATATGCTAGTTAGTATGGGTTCTGCACTGTTTGTTTTAATGCCGCTGGCAATGGGTAAAAATGAAAACGGAGGAGATGCTGTAGCGCGCGTAATTCAAGGCATTGCTGCCGGGATTGGGTTTTTGGGAGGTGGAGAAATCCTGCGGGAATCTCAGCAGGAAAGAGGCAAACCTGAAGTTCACGGGCTTACCTCTGCCGCCGCTATTTGGGTATCAGCAGCTTTAGGAACTGCGGCAGGATGCGGGTTGTGGCAACTGGCATTAATTGGCGCTTTAATGTCACTGTTTGTTCTGAGAGTAATTAAAAAGTTAGAGCCTCGGGCTCGTCGGAAATAGTCTCAGTGATTATATAATAATACCAATTATCCCAAATCTTGGAACAGTTATAAGTTTTTGGTTTGTTTCGTGAAAGACTGTATGCACCCTACAGCTACTGTTGCATGATTTTTTAGAATTAGTATAAGGTATGGTAAAATAACCGTTATAATATTTTTAGTGAGCCTTCAGTCCGAGGGACTTTTATGAGGAATAAAGTCCTCATTACCAACAAATTTGATTGCGGTCGAGCCAAGTTACCTAATATTAGCTAAGCTGTTACGCATTTAAACCATTAACGCTCTAGGTAAGGTGCGTCACCTAGAACACTTACTATACATGGGAAACGCTTATTTACTGACGCACCCTACTATCTTTCCGGCCCGCACCACAAAATATATAATTCCCCTGTACTCAGAAATAATATAATTATCCTTAAATAGTTTCAGACTTCAGACTTCTGCTATAAAAAGTTAATCCCAAAAATGAAGTATCCCGCCCCAGCTTAAAGCTAAGGCAGGATTTTAGTCTAAGTGTCAGTTAGTTCTTTTTGTTTTGATGCCGGCGACGTGCGACCAGTGCGCCTAAACCTAAGCCCATACCTACCATTGTGATTGGTTCTGGAACTGCTACTGGTTCAGGCTCAGTTGCGGGTGATAGTGATGGCGCTGGTGCAGGCGCTGGCGCTGGTGCTGGTGCTGGTGATGGTGTTAGTGATATTGGCGCTGGGGCTGGTGCTGGCGCTGGCGCTGGTGCTGGCGCTGGTGCTGGCGCTGGTGCTGGTGCTGGCGCTGGCGCTGGCGCTGGTGCTGGTGATGGTGTTAGTGAAATTGGCGCTGGGGCTGGTGCTGGGGCTGGTGCTGGCGCTGGCGCTGGCGCTGGTGCTGGGGCTGGCGCTGGCGCTGGGGCTGGTGCTGGCGCTGGCGCTGGGGCTGATGCTACGACGGTAGAAGGTGCAGTACCGAGAGTCTTACTGCTCGCAGTTCTAGCGCCATTGGCGGAAGTGCTAACGCTCATCATTCTGCCGCCGAATTGCGTTGAAGCAAATTTAGCCAAGGTCAAGCCTGTACCACTAACGGTAAATTCAGTGCTTCTCCAGTCGTCAGGAGGATTGCCGCCGATGCCTTGAACACCAACTTCAACACCAGCACCAAAAGTAGCCCCCGATCCGTTTAGATTTGCACTCTTACCAAAAGAAGGACCGGTGGTACTTTGTTGAGTAATACCACTTCCTGCGATCGGAGTAATCGAAGCATTAGTTACGCCACTAGGTATGTTAAAGTAAACAGCACGTAAGTCACCGATACCGCCGGTGGGACCTGGTACAACTTCAACTTTAACTTTGACAGTGCCAGCCGCAAGTCCAGTATCTGAAAGGGTGAATCTAAGTGTAGGGTAATTTCCAGTATTAGTATTAGTTACATCACTCAAGTTTACAGTTAGGGTATCAGCTTTAGCTTGTTGTAATGCGACTGGTAGAGAGATGAATGCGAGACACAGTGCTTTTAATAATGTAGTTTTCATTTATCGAAACTCCCTTTGTTGTTTGCCGAGTGACTTTAGATGGATTTGTTTGGAACCTTTTTTTATTCCACATTTTCACTGTAACAGCGGTACCAAAACTATGCAAGTACCTAAAGCTAATCTTTACAAGAGCAATATAAATGGGCAGGACTTGTCAAGTTTGTATAAACCCTGGTTCTAGCGAGTTCATACTCCTCATATAGGCATTGGTGACAAGTTAAGACTTAATTGCATTTTTCAATCAGTAATATTACTCAAAAAAACTGCTTTTTTAGGAGTGGAAAATTCACGATTTGAGAGGGATTAGGTATAATTATCACCTTTCAATCAGTAATATTACTCAAAAAAACTGCTTTTTTAGGAGTGGAAAATTCACGATTTGAGAAGTAGTAAGTATAAATATCACCCTCGGCATGATTCCTCGATCGCCCAAATCTCAGTTTTATGTCCAAAATCCGAGTAAATGTTGAGCATAATTGCTGATTGACAAATGCTTTCTTAGCTTAACTTGTTACCAATGCATATAGGAAAAACTAAGCTTGGCAACAAAGGTTTACAATTAAAGCCGTCCTATAAGGCGATGCACTGAGCGTAGCCGAAGTGACGGGGTTTTAAACCCAGTTTTCTGATAAGGTATGGTAAAATAACCGTTATAATGTTTTTAGTGAGCCTTCAGTCCGAGGGACTTTTATGAGGAATAAAGTCCTCATTACCAACAAATTTGATAGCGGTAGAGCTAAATTACATAACCTTAGCTGTTTCACAGCAAGTGTAGTTAATCAATTTTCATAAAATTGTTGGCAGTCATCCAAGCATTGTCTTTTAGGACTTCAATCCTCACTACAAACTTAAATAATTTTTTTAAGATGAGTTAATGTAAATTAACACACCTGGTTTTAAATCTACCCCAACTTTAGCTCTAAACAGTAGAAACTTTAGGAGAGAATTCAATTATCATATAATTCTGTTTTCTGGCACAGGAGTTAAGATATATCCAGCCCGAAGACGGAATAAAGCGGATTAACTTTCTCCCGAAAAGTTGGGCAAATTGATCGATTCCAAAGACTCTTTTCTGACGCGACCCGCCATTGCAGCTAACTGCAAGCTCATAAAAGCATTCAGATCTTCCAAATCACACTTCGCTGAGGAAAAAATTTTCTGCATTTCATTTTCCGCTTCCCAACTCAGAAATCCAGCCACCATAGCTTGTTTGACAACTTCACGAATCCGCATAATAGAAATGTTCCTTACTAATTTTTAATGTATCAAAAGCCAACTAATTACTAATAGGAAATTTCCTAGGGGTCTCGCCCAAGGTTTCAAATTGTTTCAGCTCGCGAGACTCTTGTTTCACTCCTCCGGACATAGCTGCTAGTTGCAAAGTCATAAAAGCATTTAAGTCTTCTAAGTCATACTGAGTGTTAGTTAACATCCGCCGCAGTTGATTTTCCGCTTCAATAGTTAGATAACCTTGGGTCAGAGCTTGTTGGGCGAGGTCGCGAATGAGTACCATAACACTTCTGCGTTTTATTGGTTGAATAGCCTCAGTATCAACCGTTTAAATCAAGTCCGCAGTGACGGCTATGGCTCGATTTGTGTGACATTTTGAGAGGCCCGTCGTGACAGCCGGAGTCGCAGAGTGTGACTAAGTATTTGCACGGTTGTGACGGCGATCACGCGGGGGATGCCAGAGGAGGAGTCGGAGAGTGGGAAGTCGGAGAGTGTCCGGGTGTCTGGGTGGGGGAGTCGGAGAGTGTCCGAGTGGAGGAGTCGGAGAGGGGAAGCATTTTTCTTTTTCCCTGGGAGTAATGACTAATGACTACTGCCTTCTACCTTCAGAAGACGCTCAACGTCTATAATCAGCAAGTTAAATATTTACGGCAAGACATATGGAACTAGCTCATAAAGATTTGCTACAACAAATAGCCCGACTATCGGAAACTTATGCTAATTTGGCCGATCGCCTGTCAATGGCAGCAAAACAACTGCAAGACTCCGGCCTTCCTCCCTCTGACAGCTTGCTGCAAGAAGTAGCCGCCTACAGCCGCAACTTTGCTGCAGTCCAAAAACAAGCTCTCGAAGCAAACAAATCCGCGATCGCCCCGGGGGAAATTGCTTCCCTCAAAGACATTCAAAACTTAGTCGAGACTGCCGCAGCTTCTGAAGGTAAAGCAGAAATTCGCGATGCAGCTTTGAAAGTGCTCGATCGAGTATTGGCGATCGCCCACCGCGAACAAAGCGACTTCGCACCCTTACAATCAGTTCATGCCAAAGCCCGCGAACTGCAGCGCGCGATTTCCGAATCCACCCCAACTCAACTGCATTCCGACGCCGAATCCTTAGTCAGCGGCAAACACCCAGTTTCAGCAGTGCTGGCCCTGGTGGAACAGCAAGACAAATTAGATGACGAACAGTGGGTAATTCTCGAAGAAACAGTCAGCGCCGCTTTTGGCAAACAAATAGCTGTAGCCATTTCCAGAGGCAAATTAACCATTGCTGAGATGGTAAAAGCCACACCTGCAAAAGTCGAACCCGCATTTAAAGCAGCGCCCGAACAAAAAATCAGCGCCGAACCTTTGCCAGAAGTGATTGTCATCCCGTCAGGAAATGTGGCACCGAAAAAAGTTACAGTTGCGCCACAGATCCAGATTTTGGAATCCCCCGCACCATCTGTCCCCATGCACGAGGTGATTATTGTTCCCAGCGTGGAAGTACCTAAGTCTCTTCAGACAACCGGTTCCGGGAACATTGTTTTTGGGGCACCTCGGGACATTCAACCAGCGGTGGCAGTAGAGGGCGGTTTGGGAATCAAAGTTTTGGTGCACATTCAGGGAATTGGCGATCGAACTTTCGGTGCTCAAGAATACGCGGGTACAAAAGCTCAAGGGCGCCGCATCGAAGGATTTCAAATTAGTATCGATCCGCCAATTCCCGGCTTAAATGTCGAGTACATGGCTCACGTCGAAGGTGTGGGGGATACTCGTTGGCTCAGCCAGGGAGAATTGGCCGGTTTTCGGGGTCAAGCGAAACGAATTGAAGGATTTGCAGTGCGATTGAGCGGGCCGCAAGCTGATAAGTACGACGTATTTTATACCGCTCACATTCAGAATATCGGCGACACTGAGGTGTCCTCCAATGGCGAATATTGCGGTACTCGTGGCAAAGCTTTGAGAATAGAGGGCATCAAAGTTTGGATCGCGCAGTCTGCGAGTTCCCAAAAAGCGGCACCTGTGGGTTTAAAAGTGTTGGCGCACATTCAAGGAATTGGCGATCGAACTTTTAGCGATCGAGAATATGCAGGCACTAAAGCTCAAGGCCGCCGCGTCGAAGGATTTCAAATTAAAATAGAGCCTCCCGTTGCCGGTTTAAATTTGCAGTACATGGCTCACGTTGAAGGAGTTGGCGATACTGCTTGGATCTCGGAAGGGGATCTAGCCGGTTTCCGTGGCAAAGCGAAGCGCATTGAGGGATTTGCCGCGCGGCTGACTGGGCCGGGAGCTGATAAATACGATGTATTTTATACGGCTCACATCCAGAATGTAGGTGATACTCCTGTTACTGCTAACGGTCAATATTGCGGCACTCGCGGCAAAGGTTTGAGGGTTGAGGGGATGACGGTTTGGGTTGAGCCGAAAGCGTAAAAATTAAGAGTGAATGGAAAATTTGCAGTTGCATTTTCCATTCATTTGAAACCGTTTTTTTAAACCCAAATATGCCATTGCTGCGAGGGTATAGGTAAAGGAAAAGCGCAAACAAAAAACCCAAGCATTGCATCTTCACCCTTCCAAAGCCGCCAAAAGACACAGCAACAAAGCCTCCGTCCACTCGACTACAGCACCGTAAGTATCGCCCGTGTGGCCACCCAAACGGTGGTTAAACCAGGCTCCGGCAAAAATTCCGATCGCACTTCCCCCCAAAGCCATCCCCACCGCCAACAGCCACCGATCGCCCTCCAAGACAACTTGCACCACGCTCAAACTCAGCAGCAACAGCACTCCGGGGATAAAATCAAAAGGAGAATAAATCGATTCTTTGTGAAAAGCTCCCTTACCCTCGGCCCGGAGATAGGGATAGCGGGCGATCGCCACCAGTTGGGCCCACCTTCCCCAACCGGCGACACCCATCAAAGCCAGCCACCGATAGTTATTCAAGTCCGAGAGAGCGGCAGTTTTCAGCAGCACGATCGCGATCGCAGCCATCGCCCCAAAGGCCCCTGTAACGCTGTCCCGCATGACTTCCAGCCTGCGTACCGGGTCGGGTACAGCCAGCCCGTCCGCCGCGTCCATTGCCCCGTCTAGGTGCAGCCCGCCAGTCACCGCGATGCCCAAGACTACCACCAAGGCCGATCGAGTCAGAGCAGGCATTCCCAACAACTGCAACCCAACATCCGCCAGTCCCAGCATCCCCCCAATCAAAAGCCCGATCGCCGGTGCCAAGCGGGCAATGCCCCGAAACTCCAAAGTCCAAGACACCGGTACGGGTAAACAAGTATAAAAAGCGACTGCGGCTGCGATGGCAGCGCCTTGATTCCGGAAAAAGTCGATCGTAGAGCGAACCCATTTATCATGCACCATAAGATAGAAAATTTTTCATCTGTTATGCAGTTGTCAATCGATTAGCGTGTGCCAGAATTGGACTGTAACACCCTAGTTTTTTTGGATCGAGCATTCCTCCTGTCCGAGCTCTTTTCCCCGGAAAACCTCTGTCGGCAGCGATCCCCAAGCTCTCTATCTAAAATGACTAAACTCAAGATCCGCGTTTCCCTTCCCAAGAATTCTAGCTAACTCCCTGATTTTCAAGACGGGAAAATACTACAACAGAGGCTTTTACTCCATGAGTCACGATCAATTGAATAACAGGGTAGTTGCTCCTTGCATCATCGATACAGGGATTGTCGTCAACAAACGCGATATCAAAAGATTGCTGTTTGATTTAGGACGTGTCCGCTACCTTCACATACAAGATGGCCAGATTTATAGCGAAGGGGAAGGTTATGTGCTCGAAGTCTTCGCCAACCCGGACCGTTCTACCCTGATTGCCAACCATGCGCTTTATTTGAACGTTTATAGTTTTGATTACCTGGAACTTAAACAGTCCCCTGAAGATGGTGCTTATTTTGACCTGATTCAAGATGGACGGCAGTTGCGGTTAATTCCCCTATCCAATCCTTTGCAAGAGCAATTCGCCCGGAATTTAAATGCTGCGGCTTTGGATGCGGTTGTCGATCAGGTACTCTCAGGCAACTGGGATCTGCAATTGGACGAAGATGATTCCCCTTTTTAATGGTCAGTCAGTCGATTTTAGATTTTAGATTTTAGATTTTAGATTTACTCGCAGCTTTGAATCTGGGAGGTAGAACTAAGGTCTAAAATTTTTTGCCCTCCACGACGATTGTCGGAAACTTGTCTCCGTTTTTGGGCGGGGTCATAGTTTTTTTTGTCGCGATGTCATCAACAATAGATTAAATAACACGGACGGCCGAGTAGCGGTTAACGAGCATCGGGGACTAATGACTGAGGACAAGGCGAAATTTTCTTTTAAATGTCAGGCTAATTGCAGCCATACCCAAGCGCGTGCAGGGGTTTTTGCCACTCCCCACGGTGTTGTGGAAACGCCTAAATTTATGCCAGTGGGGACGCTAGCTAATGTCAAAACTTTGACACCTGCACATCTTGAGGCTGCTGGTTCTCAAATGGTTTTGGCAAATACTTATCACTTGCACTTGCAGCCGGGGGAAGCGATTGTCGCAGGCGCCGGGGGATTGCATAAATTTATGGCTTGGCCGGGCCCGATGCTGACGGATTCGGGTGGCTTTCAGGTGTTTAGCTTGAGCCAAATGCGGACTATTTCTGAGAATGGGGTGACTTTTCGCTCTCCCCGCGATGGCCGCATGATTAATTTGACACCGGAACGATCGATCGAAATTCAGAATCAGTTGGGCGCTGATGTGATTATGGCCTTTGACGAGTGTCCCCCTTACCCCGCTACGCGGGAGGAGGTGGAGGCTGCCACAAATCGCACTTACCGCTGGCTGCAACGCTGCATTCAAGCTCACTCGCGCCCGGATCAAGCTTTGTTCGGCATCGTCCAGGGGGGCGTTTTCCCCGATTTGCGATCGCGCGCGGCGAACCAGTTGGTAGATTTGGATTTACCAGGCTACGCCATCGGCGGCGTTAGTGTGGGGGAATCGGGGGATTTGATCGCAGAGATTGTAAAGGTGACTGCACCTCTGTTGCCGGCAAATAAACCACGTTATTTGATGGGGATTGGGACTTACCGGGAAATGGCGCTGGCGGTGGCGAGTGGGGTAGATATGTTTGACTGCGTGATTCCGACTCGGCTGGCCCGCCACGGGACGGCTTTTGTCGGTGGGGAACGCTGGAGTTTGAAAAATGCTCGGTTCCGGGAGGATTTTGCTCCGCTGGATGAGTCTTGTCCTTGTTATACCTGCCAAAAATTCAGTCGGGCTTATTTGGCCCATTTGGCGCGGGCTAACGAAGTGCTGGGGTATACTTTGCTGGCGATTCACAATGTGACGGAGTTGATTCGCTTTACTGGGAGGATGCGGGAGGCGATTTTTGCCGATCGATTTACTGAAGAGTTTGCCCACTGGCTTGCACCGAGAGTCGATCGATCATGATTGCCTTGGGTAAAGATATGCGACAATTATGAAAATTCTGTTGGATAGGTAGGTTGATTCATGGAAGCTGCATTACTCTTAGCAAAACTGCCCGAAGCTTATTCGATTTTTGAGCCTTTGGTTAATGTTTTGCCGGTCATTCCCGTATTTTTCTTGCTGCTGGCTTTTGTTTGGCAGGCGGCTGTCGGATTTAGATAAGTTTGATTTCCTCAAAAGCAGGGGCAATTCACAAATTGCCCCTGCTTTTAGCTGTTAAGTTTTGTTTCGTTGTTCTTTCTGCGTTCAGCTACCGCCGATCGCACTTTTAAATGCCGGTCTTTCTGAGATCCGCTTGATGTAATCTACAACGGCCGGATAAGCACTGAGGTCTAGTTGTAGCATCATCGGAATGTATGCCAACATTGACCCGAGTGCTGCGTCGGCTACGCCAAATTCATCACCCATTAAAAACGGCTGTTTCTCGAAGATTTCATTTAACGGTTTTAACAACTTGGGAGTTTCGCGATCGCGACTTGCTTCTGTAAATATTCCCGGCCCCAGGGTGGCGTTAGCAAACATGACCCACTGCACTATTTGAGCTTGCTGCTCCAAATTATCGGGCATCTTACCATGTTTTTGAGCTAAATACAACAGAATTGCGCCGGATTCCCAAAGTTTGAAATCTCCGTCAACAATTGCGGGTACTTTGCCGATCGGGTTAATTTCGAGATACTCTGGCTGCAAGTGTGCTCCTGCTTGCATATCTAGCATGACGAATTCGTAGGGAACTTCTATTTCTTCTAGATACCACTTGACAATTGAGGCCCTGCTGCGGGCACCGCCGTAAAGTTTCAGCACGGATTTTTTATCCTTTAACAGTTAGGGTCGAGAGAAGATGTTACCATCTTCTCCCTCCCATTCGGAACCGTGCTTGCCAATTTCCCGGCACACGGC